>CAYJEF010000022.1:0-8704 GCA_964369125.1 uncultured Christensenella sp. | reverse complement strand
CGTTTTTAAGTTTTTGTTGCGCAATTTTTGTTTGTGTATTCACTTTTTTAATGTTCTTTTTGGTGTCGCTTGCGGTTTTCTCAACCTTTTTCACAGCGCTATTCACTTTCTCTTTGTTTGTCTTTTTTTCTTCCATATCTTCTCCGTTTTCCATCGAAATCTGTCCCTCTACTTGTCCGCCTCTGTTTTCATTTTCCTCTTTGGCGTCAGTGTTTTCTCGCACCAGCATCTCGCTTATGTCAATTTGCCCCACAATAGGTTCCGCATTGTTTTCGTCCAAAGTGTCCATACGCTAGTTCTCACTTCCCTTTGAAACAGCCGAAAATGAGTCTTCCTTGTTGAAGTCCACATATTCCGCCAGATATTGTTTGCGCGCTTCCACGTCGTTGCCCATAAGGGTGGTTATCAGGAGTTCTGCGTTCGCAATGTCGTCAATCCCCACGCGCACAAGTGTGCGTTTTTCAGGGTCCATTGTTGTATCCCACAGTTGCTCGGCGTTCATTTCACCCAGTCCCTTATATCGCTGAATGGCGTAACCCTTGCCAAAACGCTTAACGGCTTCAGGCAGTTCGCGGTCAGAATACACATATTCCACTTGATCCCGTTTTGAAATCTTGTAAAGCGGAGGCATACCAATATAAATATTGCCGTTTGTAATAAGTTCCTTCATATATCTAAAGAAAAATGTGAGGAGTATCGCCCGAATGTGCGCGCCGTCTTGGTCGGCGTCCGAGAGAATTATAATCTTGTGAAATTTTAAACTCGACAGGTCAAAATCCTCGCCAATTCCCGTACCCAAAGACGCAATAATAGTGCGAATTTCCTCGTTTGCAAGCACCTGATCAAGGCGTTTTTTCTCGGCATTAAGTGGCTTGCCTTTTAGTGGCAAAACCGCCTGAAAGTTTCTGTCCCGCGCCTGTCTCGCGCTTCCGCCGGCGCTGTCGCCTTCCACGATAAACAGTTCGTTTTGCTCCGCCTTCCTGCCCGAACACGACACGAGTTTGCCCACAAGACAACTGTTCTCGATGTTGTTTTTTTGCCTAGACAGTTCTTTTGCTTTCTTGGCGGCGAGTCGCGTGCGTGCAGCACCCTTTGCCTTCTCCAAGATAACAGCGGCTATTTTCGCATTCTCCTTTTTGTCAAAGAAGCGCGTCACCTCTTTCAACACCATATTTTCCACAATTGACTTCACTTCGGGATTGCCGAGTTTCGTCTTTGTCTGTCCCTCAAATTCAATGTCGCGCATTTTGACAGACAAAACCGCAGAAATGCCCTCGCGATAGTCCTCGCCCAGCAAATTTTCCTCTTTCTCCTTAAGGAGCCCCAGTTTGCGCGCAATGTCGTTAAGCGCCCGCGTCAGTCCCGTTTTAAACCCCAGTTCGTGCGTGCCACCCTCGGTGGTTGGAATGTTGTTTACATATGAAAAAATACTATCCGCATAACTGTCCGTATATGCAATCGCGGCGCTCATTTGCAGTCTCTCGTCCTCGCTCTCAATGTAAATTGAAGGTCTATATAGCATCGTCTTTGCCTCGCACAAATATTCCGCAAAGTCAACAAGTCCGCCCTCGAATTTATAAGTTTTAGTAATGTTCGCCTTGTCGCCCACATAGACGATTTCGAGCCCCTTATTAAGATACGCCAGTTCCTTAAGCCTCTTTCGAATGATAATTTCGTCAAATCCAAAAGTCCCAAAAATACGCTTGTCTGGCAGAAATGTGACCGTCGTTCCCGTCTTCTTCGTCGTGCCAATTTCGTGCAAAGTCTCCTTCACCACCCCGCCGTGAATCTTGCCACTTCTGTCGGCAGTGGTGTGAAATTTTATGCTATATTCCTTGCCATTTCGATAAACGTTTACGTTTAGATATTCGCTCAGAGCGTTTGTGACCGACGCGCCCACGCCATGAAGTCCGCCAGAATAACTATAATTATTGGAGTTAAATTTTCCGCCCGCGTGCAATTTTGTAAACACGAGTTCCACGCCCGAGACCTTGTATGTTGGGTGAATATCCACAGGGATTCCGCGCCCGTCATCTTCCACCGTCACGGAGCCGTCGTCGTGCAAAGTCACGATAATTTTGGACCCAAAGCCGTTTGTAATTTCGTCAATGGAATTGTCTACAATCTCCCACAAAATGTGGTGAAGCCCCTTCACGCCCGTCGAGCCGATATACATTCCGGGGCGAAGCCGAACCGCGTCGAGTCCCTCCAAAACCAATATGTCTTTTGTGTCATAAGTCTTTGTCAAAACCTTCTCCCATCCTTCTAAAAAGTATCAATTTTACACAAGAATTTTATCATATTCTCTTTTAAAAACCTAATGAATATGCACACTTAATTAAATTTTTATTCCTAACACGCAGTTATAGGAGAAATGGTGAATAAATATACACAAAACAAAATATTTATACATTTTAATTATTTTTGTCACACAAGGCATATACTAAAAATATGAAAACAATCGTCCTAACAGGAGGCGGAACAGGCGGACACATTATGCCAAACATAAGCCTGCTCCCCCTTTTAAGACTCCACTTCCAAAAAATCTATTACATCGGCACAAACGGTATGGAAAAGGACCTTATTTCTGCCCAAAATGGTGTGGAATTTATCGAGATTTCGGCAAAGAAACTAGACCGTAAACACAAACTCAAAAACCTTGTTATTCCGTTTTCCACAATAAAAAGCGTCTGCCATTGTCGCAAAA
The DNA here is from genome assembly GCA_964369125.1 of uncultured Christensenella sp. Classification (GTDB taxonomy): domain Bacteria; phylum Bacillota; class Clostridia; order Christensenellales; family UBA1242; genus UBA7862. Next base: position 5,997 of record CAYJEF010000022.1, on the reverse strand, counting down.
TTCTAAAAGAAATTGCGCCCGACGTCATTTTTTCAAAAGGTGGCTTTGTGTCAGTCCCCGTTTGCCTCGCAGGAAGAACGCTAAAAATCCCCATTGTCAGCCACGAATCGGATATGACTCTTGGTCGCGCAAACCGTCTAATCTACAAACTTTGCACCAAGTTTTGCACCAGTTTTGAAGTAACTTCAAAAGGGCTAAAAAAAGCCGTTTTCACAGGTTCGCCCATTCGCGAGCAACTTGACAAAGGCGACAAAAGCGTGGGGCAATCCCTAACAAACTTCGAAAAAACCCGCCCAACAATTCTCGTCACAGGCGGTTCAGCGGGCGCAGTGGATTTAAACGAAATACTCTACAAAACCCTGCCAGAACTCCTAAAAAAATACAACGTCGTGCACCTTTGTGGCAAAAACAAATTGAACCCAAATATCCGTTACGCGGGCTACTGTCAAATGGAGTTTTGCCCAAACATCGAGCACCTGTTCGCCATTTCTGACATTGTCGTCTCGCGTGCCGGTTCAAACGCCATCTATGAATTGCTGTATCTCAAAAAACCAATGCTCCTCGTCCCGCTCCCAAAAGGCGTCTCCCGTGGCGACCAAGTTGACAACGCAAAATATTTCGAAAAACTCCACTTCGCAAGCGTCCTTATGCAAAAGGATATGACCGAAAAAACTTTCATTCGCGCCATTGATGCCCTATTTTCCAGAAGAAAAAAAATTGCCGAAACGCAAAGTTCCAGCAACAAAAATTTCTTTAATGGATCAGAAAATATCTGCAACGCTATTCTGTCGGCAATGAAAAAATAGCCTAATTCACATTCATCTGCACTTCGGCTACGAGGTCCGCACACACGCTCATCATATCTTGCTCGAAAGCCTGCCCGATGCAAAACTCATTTGTGATAGACGCAAAATAGCCGTCGGCAATAGACGAAAATTTTGTTTTCTTGCTACCGCTATTCGCCGTAGAATTAAACAAATTCAAAAACACCGCATAAATTGTATTCTTTGCCACGCCATAAAACAATTTCGCCTTGCGTTCACTCAAAAGTTGTGTCGCGTAGACATGCACCACATTGTCGCCAAACGAAATGTTTTTGCCCGCGACCTGCGTTGCCGAAAACTCCAGTTTGACAGGCGCTTTCGAAAAACTTCGCCTTTTATTCTCTGGCAAATACGCGAGAATATAGTCAACCGTCTTCTCCTCGTAAAATTTCGCGCAACTATACAGTGTGTCCTTTTTATCGTCCACCGAAAGCACTTCCCACTTGTTGTAATTTTTAAAAAATTCAAACATACAACTTCCTCTTGAAATCATTTTATCAAAGTTACAGAAAAATTACAAGTTAGAAAAATATATTTTTAATTTCGCATATTTGTTTGCGTTTAAAGGAAAACCGTTTAGCACCATATCTTGCTTGTCAATACGCACGTCCGTACCCTTAATTTTTCTAAATCCGCGTGGCAAAAATAAATTTATCGTCGTATTTCTTGGCGATTTTATGCGAAGTTTAAGGACACCCTTTCGAGCGTTAAATTCCATATCGCAAACAATCTGATAGTCGAGAGTAAGCCCTCTAAAATTCCCTTTACTAAACGCCCGTGGCAAGTTTTGGAACAAATAGATGTTGTTTTTACTGCTGTTTACAAACATATTTTGCACGCACGCGCAAAGGCACGTGTTTTTGTCTAGGTTCACACTGCTATAATTACTCTTGCGCCCCACGCCCATATTCGAAATGTCGTCGGTATTGAAAATCAAATTCGCGCCCACGAAATTTTTTATCATAGTTTTCAAAATTTCATAACTGTCGCCAGCCTCACCGCAAGTCGCAAGCGCCAATGCCATATCCACAAGTCCGTCCGCCGAAAACTGCCCCGTTGCGTTCATATAGCGGTTCTTGATGGTGTTTGCGACCAAAGTCTCAAACTCCCGCTTGGTAGAAGAGGGCTTGAACCCAATGTTGTATGGGAAAAGGTGCGAAATGTATGGCGAAGAGTTATCCGTCTCAAAAATATTGGAGTTATATTCCTTAATTAGTCCGCTTTTGTCCACCTCTACGTCTGGGATTTTGGTGCAAAGCATTTCCCACTTTTCAATCTCTTGCTCATCCTTGTTCAAAACCACACTCAGTTGATTTAGGATTTTAAAAACCATTTTAGCGCTCGCGAAATCCACAAGGCAGTTAGAGCAAATATGTAAATCGCCCGATTTACTCTTGAAGTTCAGTGGCGAAGAATATGGCGAAATCCCGTATGGCGACTCAAGCATCTGCGTGTTTTTGTTTTCTTTCAAAAATTCCTCATAAAATATGCCCGCTTCTTTAATCAGTTCAAAACCCTTTTCGCGAATAAAATCCACGTCGCCCGACACTAGGTAATATTTAAAAATCATATACGACACTTGCGACGCCACGTTAATGTTTAAAAGGACGTCCGGCATAATACTCCCGGGCAGTCCGCTTTCAGGCGCCTCGAGGCTAGGGATAAAAATCCCCCTGCATCCATAAAGACGCGTGGAATTTTTCTTATAGTCGTCCAAAAATTCAAAAAATTTCTCAAACGCGTCCCGTGTCGCCCCGCTTGGCGAATTTTTGAAAGAAAAATTATACAGGCGCGATAGTTGCAAAAAATTATTCGTCGTGCTTTGATATGCACGGTAGTCGCCGTTTAACACCCCGCAAGCGCAAAGGTTAAAGTTGCTGTGCGAAATTTCAAATAAATACTTGCCAAAATTGTAAAGTTTTACAAAAAAGTTTTTGCTAAGTTTCCCCGTTTTTGCTAAAAACAACTCTTCTTCCACAGACCTTTCATCGTCGTTTTCAAGGTCAAATTCAGAGAGTTTCATTCGTTTTTCAAATGTAAAAGCGTGTTCTTTAAAAATCTTTTCATATGGTGTTTTCAGCATATTTAGTTCGTCGACAATCTTTGGCACTTCCTCGTCCTTATTCTTTTTCACAAAAGTTTTCGCCAAAATCACCACTTTGTCGGCGCATTTCACATCAATCTTGTCGTCTTTTTTCTCCATATTTGCACTAGGAGAAATTACTTTTGCGACGCAACCAAAGTCCGTTCCGTCGTCGTTTCGTGCCGTAAATATAACGAAATCTCGGTCGGTTTTTGTTTCATTTGGAATGTCTACGCTGAAAGTTTCAAGGTTTGCTAGGCGGTTAAAAACCTTGTCGTGGAGGGTAATTGTGAAATCAAGATTAACCTTTTTGCCCCCACTTCCCACAATCTTATAGCAAATAATGCCCGAGTTTTTGTCCACGAAAATGTCGCGCTTCAGTTTCCCCTCGCGGTCCTTAAAACTCACCGAAATCTCGCCAGTTAGCATATCAACACTTCTTTCATATTCGTCAATGTCACTGCCCACATAGCAGTTTAACACAAAATCGCAAAGTGGCAGTGGATAGCAAGGTTCTGGCTTGTAGTTTTTGGCATTAAGTGCGTCCGTCAGCACCGTCTCCGCCTCGCGAAAACTACTTGATTGCATCTTTTTTTGTATCATTTTTGCCTTGTCCGACACGTCTGGAAGCACGCCCGTGTGTCCGCCCCAATAAAGTCCTGCATCATTCACGACAATCTTTTCACCCTTAGCCCCGCCATAAACGAGAAGTCCCACACGCCCATTCCCCGCGGGAATAGCGCTTCTTGGGCTCTTCCCCGCCGTCTTAAATCTCAAAATATAATTATCATTTTTCATACTCTCACCAATATCATCACAACTAAATGTCAAAATATACCTAAGTTATTTTCACATATCTTCACTTTTGCCACATTTTTATACACACATAATATCACAATATGGTAAAAATGCAATAAGTTTAGTCCTATTTATATTTTACCACACTGTTTTAGTTTTTATATAAAACATTCTATAATTCCCTCAAAATTATCCAAATTCACTTTTCATTAAATAAGTTTAAAAAACTTTTTTAATGAGACTTCTGAAATTGAAGGGGGAGTGGGAGGCGAAATAAAAAGTAGCGGTTAGCAGTTTAAGCGTGCCCGCGTAAACCTTTTTGTGTCACACTGCAAGAAGTTGCCACCCCAGTGGTCGAACAAATGTTTGACTATACAAATTAAATGTTGTAAACTATTTATGTAATCTGAATTTCCAATATGTTTCTTTTATAGGAGAACCAAAATGAAAATCTATCTCGCGTTCGCAGTTTTGTTGGAACTCAATAAACACCACATCGTGCCCGCCCACGACGTCGCAACAAAGTTTGAAGTCTCCACCCGCACCGTCTTTCGCTACCTCGACGAACTTGAGAGTGCGGGTATTCCAACATTCACGCGCCTTGGCAGAAAGGGTGGCATTGGCATCGAAAAAAACTTTTCGCTCGAAAGTTTGTTTTTGACCCAGACTGACAAAACCTACCTTCGTCAAGCCGTCACCACACTTCCCGGCGACGTTCGCAAATATTTCTGCCAAAAACTCGACCTGTAATTGCGTGATTATTTTACTAGGCAAAAGATAAAATAAAATTTTACTATCACATTTTAACTATGTTATACTTATATTATGAAAATACTCTCCACAACTCTGCAAAGTCCGAAAAAGTTAAACGCGAACTATATTTTCGCGCTATATATCGCACTTATTCCCATCTTTGTAAGTCTCGTAGGTATCGTAAAATTTATGCCCGTTAATTTTTTTCTTCTACTGTTCGCCGTGGCGTATTTTCTATTTTTAATTTTAAAACTTAGAAAATTGTTGCAAAAACGCTTCGCAACAAACCTCGCCAAACAACTTGCCTCTTTGCCCACCAAAACTCAAAAAATTACACTTAGCGAAAAACAAAAACTTCCACATCCCGCGCAAAAAATAACCCACAAAACCCCAAATCTTTTCGCCCAAAAATTCTCGGTATTACTACAAAAAATCAAACTCCACCCCATAGTTTTTGTTTTGTGCCTTCTAATTTTGCAAATGCTACTGTCGTCAATAATAAACGGATTTACAAATGAATTTATCACCTACCTCGCCTATGGCGCAATTATTTTGTGTTTTGCGTCGCTCTCTTCTCGCGAACTTTTGCGTGTTTTATCTGTTTTTGTTTGCGTCATAAGCGCCTGTTGTATCATGGGTTACATCGACCCCACAAACACTTTTATGCCGGGATTTAACTTGTTAAGTTATCCTCTTTCTTTGCAATTTTTTAACCCAAACTACTCCGCCGAAACCGTTGCCACTTGTGCAATAATAGCAATGTTTTTGTTTTTAAAATCAAAGTCAAAACCCGCCAAAATTTTACTTTTTATATCCTTTGTAAATTTCAGTTTATTCCTGTTCCTAAACGGCTCATTTATGTCTATATCCGCCGTATTTTTTGTCATAATGATATCGTTTTTTATACTTCTAAAGCACCATAAATCCCAAGCAAAATGGGCGATTGTATTCTTTTTTATAATGGTCTCAATGTCCATTTTTGTGGATTTAGTCCCAGCACTTTACTCCGTTCGTTTCACCACAAAAGCAAATTATTTTGTGGAAATTTTGGGCGCAATAGACGCACAACTCGGCACAAACTTGCTGGGATTTTTTAACATAACGAACCAGCACGGCATCGACATTGCTGATATACACGGGTTCGACGGTTGGGACAGGCTAGAACTTTGGAAGCAAGCGATTATTGCAATAGGTGACCGTCCAATTTTTGGATATGGCGCGGGCAGTTTAGGCACATTCAGCCGTCCACACAATTCAGTCTTTTCATTCTCGCTTAATTTCGGTATATTTGCAGGACTTTGTTACATCGCAATCGTTGCAATTTTATGTGTAAAATTCATTAAACAAAAGCAAAAAAGTTTGCTACAAACCGCATTATTTTTGGCAATTATCGTAAACGTAATCGTAGGAATGATGGGCAGTTTCATTGCATATTCACACCTTTATTCAGTAATGTGCCTAGGCGGATTTTTAAATAAAAATGTTGAAATAATACCGCAAAAATAGAAACAAAACAATGCAAAAAATTACACAAAAATA
>CAYJEF010000021.1:0-9125 GCA_964369125.1 uncultured Christensenella sp. | reverse complement strand
AAAACAAACTTGTTAAGATAAAAATTTAATTTATAAAAACGTTTCTAGGGTTTGTGCAATTTGCACAAACTTTTTATTTTCCGCCAAAATTAAGGCAAGTAAACACCGTAAAGTGGTTAAAAGTGGTTGGAAGTGGTCAAATTCTATGATATAATTTGCCTGTATAGGAGGGAGAACACTTTGTTTCTTGGCACCTATGAACACAATATAGATAATAAAAACCGCCTCCGCCTGCCTAGTAAGTTTAAAAAAGAATTTGGCGGGGAAGTTGTTTTGACCAAAGGCAACGATGGTTGCATCTATCTTGTGCCAAAAGAGCAGTTTGACAATGTTTTCAAACGCGCGACAGAGCTTCCGATGTTCGACGCAACGGTTCAAAAACCGCTTCGTCTGCTGTTTTCCTCAGCGAGCGTGCTTGAAGAAGACAATCAAGGCAGATTTTTACTCCCTAGTTTGCTCAAAAGTTATGCTAAAATAGATAAATCCGTTGTGTTCGTGGGTGTTGGCGCGCGCATAGAACTTTGGGCGAAAGAGCGCTGGGATTCCTATTCGTCGGGGCAAAATTTTGACGAACAGTTAAAGGAACTCGGTGAATATGGAATTTAAACACGTTCCAATAATGCTGAGTGAGTGCATTGATAACCTTGACATAAAACCAAACGGCACATATGTTGACGCGACAATAGGCGGGGCAGGGCATAGCATTGAAATTGCAAAACGTTTAAATAAGAGTGGAATTTTAATTGGCATAGACAAAGACGAGACTGCTATAAATGTATCAAAACAGCGCCTAAGTGACGCAAAATGCAAAGTAATTTTAGTCCACGACGACTTTAAAAATTACAAAAAAATCCTTAGCAACCTCGAGATTGAAAAAGTTGACGGGATTTTGATGGACCTTGGCGTATCTTCACATCAAATAGACGAAATTGACCGCGGATTTTCATACAAATCCGACGCTCGGCTTGATATGAGAATGGACAAAACCCAGAGTTTAACAGCAGAGTATATTGTAAATAATTATGACGAACAACAACTTTTAAAAATTTTATATGAATACGGTGAAGAGAATTTTGCAAGAAAAATCGTAAGAAATATTATTTTTGAGCGTAATAAAAAGACAATTACCACCACCCAAGAACTCGTGAAAATTATTGAAAAAAGTGTGCCCGCTAATGTCCTTCACAAAGGAGGAAGTGTGGCGAAAAAAACATTTCAAGCGCTTCGAATAGAAGTAAATGGCGAACTTAATGCCCTAAAACTTGCGTTAGATAATATGATTTTTTCACTAAACCCGACGGGCAGACTTTGCGTAATTTCCTTTCATTCGCTTGAAGACCGCATTGTCAAAAATAATTTCAAAGAAAACTCCACCGGTTGCATTTGCCCAAAAGAAATTCCATTTTGTGTTTGCCACCACGAAGCAGTAATAAAACTTATCACAAAAAAACCCATTACTCCAACTGAAACAGAAATTAAAGAAAACTCTAGATCCAAGTCCAGCAAACTTCGAGTGGCAGAAAAACTTTAAAAAGGAGAGAAAATGGAAACAAAATTAAGGGAAGATATACTTCTAAAAGAACGTGTCGCGAAGATTGACGACATCAATTTTGAAAAAACATTTGATGTGGGCGAAGTCGCAACGCGCGAACTCGATAATTTCGACAAAGAAGTGCTTGTGAATGACAATATTTCCAAAATTCATAATCTTCAGGAACAGCGCGAAGAGTCCTCGGTGTTTTCAATTGAAATTCAGCCAAACGAGTTTTTCGATAATTTTGAAGTAGGCAAAATTAGCGATAAAAAAGAAAAGTTTTCAATAAAAAACAAGCCACTTTTCTTCACTTTTGCGTCTATTGCGGTGCTACTTTGCATATTATTTATATATAATTTGTTTGTTATAAATAATCTTAGAATTTCAGCGACACAATCCACCGTAAATGTAAGCACAATTATCACGAATGGCGAAGAAAACAACTACATTTTATTTGAAAACAATTCCAAAATGAACATTGAATATAAAACTCCTGAAATTCAAAATTATGAACAAACAAATTGGTTCGATTCGTTGTGTAACGATATGAACGAATTGTTTGGAGGGAGTCATAAGACATAAAAACATAGAATATTCATTCTTCTCAACACAAAAGAGGTTACTTTCATTAATTATGATTGTAGCCTTTATTTTTTGCGTTTTGATAGTTCGCTTTGTATTTTTGCAAGTCGTCGACTCTAAAACTATGCAAATTCGCGCAGTAGAGCAATGGGTGAGGACTCTTCCACTTACCGCAAAACGCGGGCAGATAGTTGACACAAACGGCAATATTTTAGCAATAAGTTACACCAGTTACGATGTTTTTGTCCGTGCAAAAGAGATAAAAAATCCCGCCGAAGTCGCTTCATTTTTAAGCGTTTTGTTGCAAGAAAATTTCGACAAAGTCTATCAAAAAACCATAAATACTCACATTTCTGAAGTGCTTGTAAAGTTGCAAATAAACGAAACGACGGCAAAAAAAATAGTAGAAAGAAATCTAGATGGCGTATATTTAGCGGAAAATATAAAGCGCTATTATCCCTATGGCAAAACCCTTTGTCAAGTTCTAGGTTTTTTGACCATCGATAGCGTTGGGCAAAGTGGCGCCGAGTGCTACTTTGAGCATATTTTATGCGGGAAAGACGGCAAATTTTTGACGCAAAGTGACGTAAAAGGCATCACTTTAAATAATAGCCTGAACTATTATGTCCAGCCCGTTGAAGGGCTAAATATTGCACTTAATATCGACGTAAATATTCAAGTCGCCGTAGAAAAAACGCTCGAGCAACTAGTCGCCGATCATCACCCAAAAAATGTTTCGGCGATAGTTATGGACCCAGCAACTTCAAAAATTTTGGCGCTAGCAATCCACCCTAGTTTTAGCCTAAATGACGTGCCGAGAGGCGACGTTGCGTCCCTTCTTGAAATGACCAAAAATTTGACAATAACAAATGTCTACGAACCCGGTTCCACCTTCAAAATCTTAACGCTCGCCGCCGCTCTTAGCGAAAATCTGACCAGTTTAGACGAACACTTTTATTGTCCCGGCTATAGAATGGTTTCAGGCGAAAAAATCAAGTGTTGGAAAACGACAGGTCACGGAGATCAAACGCTTGTTGAAGCCGTCCAAAATTCCTGCAACTGTTGTTTTATGGATTTAGCCCTCCGTCTTGGTAAAGAAAAGTTTTACAAATATCTAAATTTATTTGGCATCGGCAGTCCTTCCGGCGTCGATATGTTGGGCGAAAGTTCGGGTATACTGCTTAACGAAAATCTTGTGAAAGAAGTCGATCTTGCCCGTATCGGCTTTGGGCAAACTATCGCCGTGAATCAAATTCAACTGGCAAATGCTTTTTGTTCGGTAATTAACGGTGGAATTTTAAACACTCCAAGTATACTCAAAAATTATTTTGACGAAAATAATTACGAAGTTTTTGACAATAAAACACTATCAAAATCCACAACGATTTCGCCTGAAATTTCAAACACTATTTTATACCTTCTTGAGCAAGCTTTAAGCAAAACTGGGCAGTTAAGTTTTGTCGAGGGCTTCAAAATCGGCGGGAAAACGGGTACAGCGCAAAAGTATGGTGAAAACGGACAAATAGTCGACGGCAAATATGTGTCCAGTTTCTACGGGTTTTTGATAGACGAGGGAGTGGCAAAATATGCAATTCTACTGTGTGTAGATGAGCCAAGTTCGGGCACATATTATGGCAGTTTAGTAGCAAAGCCATATGCAAAAATCATATTTGAGGAAATTATTAAATATAAAAATATTAAGAAGTTTGACGAAAACTATATCGAAGAAAAATTCACTGTTCCAAACTTTCTTGGTCTTTCACTTTCAACAGCAATGGTGGAAATCGAAAAATTAAAACTAAATTTTGAAGTGGACGGCGAGGGCGAACGCGTCATTTCTCAATTTCCGTCGCCTGACACAGTTGTTCCAAAATCAACCACAATTTTAATAAAAACAAAATAAACAAGGAGAGTAAAATGAAACTCAAAGAATTAATTCGCGGGATAAAAATCAAAGAAATTGTGGGCGACGGGGAAACGGACGTCGACACTCTCAGCCAAAACACAAAAAAAATCAGTGGGCGCACTTTGTTCTTTTGCTACAAGGGCGTGAACTTCGACGGCTATGACTATATAGAAGAAATCGAAAAACAGGGTGCAGTCGCTTTGGTCGTTGATAGGAAAATCGACACAAACCTGCCGTACATTTTAGTGAATGACACACGCAAAATTATGCCAAAAATTTGCAACCGTTTCTTTAAAAATATTCTAAAAAAAGTCAAACTCGTTGGTGTCACTGGCACAAACGGCAAAACCACCACTGCAAATTTGGTCTATCAAATTTTAAATAATTCGGGCAACAAAGCGGGTTTCATTGGCACTGGAAAGATTGAATATGACGGCAAAATTTTCGAGCAAAATTTGACAACTCCAGACACTGTAAATTTCTTTTATCTGGTAAATGAAATGATAAAAACAGGCGTGAAATACATCGTGATGGAGGTCACCGCTCACGCCCTTGACTTAAACAAACTCTATGGGCTCAAGTTTGAAGTTGGCATATTTTCGAACCTTTCGCAAGACCATCTGGACTACTTTAATACAATGGGAAAATATGCAATGTGCAAACTGAAATTCCTCAAAAAACGCTATTCAAAACATTGCGTCATAAACACCGACGACAAATATGGCGAAATGTTTGCGAAAATCAGCGATAGCATCGTGCACACCTACGGCATCTCGCGTCCCGCGCAAAACTTCGCAATGGATTTGAACCTCAGTTTGACCAGTAGTAGTTTTATTGCTAATGTTTTCGATCACGTTTTTGATATAAAGAGCAACCTTCTTTGTAAGTTTAATGTATACAACGAACTTTCCGCAATGGTTACTGCCAAAATTCTTGGAGTAGATGACGATTTCATTGTGAAAACCTTAGAGAATGTAAAGAAAATCGAGGGCAGAATGAATTTTTACAAACTAAAAAATGGCGCCGTTGCCATTATAGATTTTGCCCACACCCCCGAAGCCCTCGAAAGTGTTCTCGTTAGCCTCAAAAATCTCTGCCAAAAAAGAATCATTTGCGTCTTTGGTTGCGGTGGCGATCGCGATAAACTTAAACGCTCCAAAATGGGACGTCTCGCCTGTGCCTACGCTGACTATGTTTTCGTAACCAGCGACAATCCGCGTAGTGAAGACCCCCTAAAAATTATCGCCGACATAACCGACGGCATCTTTATCCAAAACTACGAAATCGACGAAAACCGCACTCGTGCTATTGAAAAAGCAGTTCAAATGTCAAACTCGGGCGACGTCATTTTAATTGCAGGAAAGGGTGCCGAACCCTATCAAGAAATTGCTGGCATGAAATATCCATACAGCGACGAAAAAGTAATAAGAAAATTTCTTGTAAAATAAAAAGTCACACAAAATATAATAAATACACAAAATTCAAGCGAAAAGCATTAAAATATATTCAAAAAAACACAAAATTTAAACAATATTTGTCAAAATAAAAGCAAATGCGCTCGTAAATACTAAAATTAGGTTAAAAGTGAAAATTATGACATATTATTTTGCGTTTATAATTTCCGTCGCTGTAAGTGTTTCATTTGCTCCCGCCTACATAAAATTTTCTAAAAAACTAAAATTTGGGCAAAATATTTTGCACTATGTCAGCGAACATAAAAGTAAGCAAGGAACCCCAACAATGGGGGGCGTCATTTTTATTTTGCCAACAATCCTTGTCAGTATATTTTTTTTAAAATCAAATCTCACCATACCATTTCTCTGTTTGGCGGTTTTTTTAGGCTATGGTGTCGTTGGATTTTTGGACGATTTTATAAAGATAAAATTCAAGCGAAATCTTGGACTTCGCGCCTATCAAAAAATAATTTTCGAACTTTTAATTGCAACATTCGTCGCCATGTTTATTTATAGAAATTACTTCCTAGTCGCCCAGTATATCCCTTTCACATTTATGAAGTGGGATATGGGCACGCTTATCATTCCATTTGCCGTGTTTGTTTTTCTATCCTGCACAAACAGTGTAAACCTGACTGACGGGCTAGACGGGCTTGCTGGCGGGATTTCGTTTATTTTCTTCGTCACTATCGCCTTAGTCAGCGCTTTTTATGTCGAAAATTTAGTCGATGAGTTCGAGACTGAATACATTCTTCAAATGCAAAACCTTAACCTTATTTGCTTCTCAGCGGCGGGTAGTCTGCTTGGATTTTTGGCGTTTAACAATTTTCCCGCGCGGATTTTTATGGGCGACACCGGTTCGCTTGCACTCGGCGCACTGATTGCTTGCGTTTGTCTGATGAACGGGACAAGTCTGTATATTCCAATCATCGGACTAATGTTTATGATTTCCAGCATCAGTGTTATCTTGCAAGTTTTGCACTTCAAACGCACGCACCGCCGAATTTTTCTTATGGCGCCCTACCACCACCACCTTCAAAACAAAGGAATGTATGAAACAAAAATCGTGTTCATATACATATTTATAACAATGCTCCTGTGTATCACAGTTCTTGCATTGTTAGGGATTATATGAGAAAAAACATTTTAATTTGGGGCTTTATGAAGAGCGGTCGTGCGAGTTTTGACTTGCTTTATAACAACTGCGACAAGTTTTTTATTTTCGACGAAAACGTGGAGTTGCAAAATAAACTCCTCGGCGAATTTTGCTTTCACGTAAACGTTTTTGTAATAAAAACTCTTGACAAAATAGTCCTAAGTGGCATCGACCAAATCATAATAAGTCCGTCAATTTCAATTTATGACCCGCGTTTAAAATACGCAAAACGCCACAATATCGAAGTTTTGCCCGAAATTGAACTTGGGACTATAAATACAAAAAATAATATCGTCGCCGTAACGGGCACCAATGGAAAAACCACGACAGTAAATCTAATTTATGCAATTCTAAAAAACGCCCATAAACGCACAGAACTCGTTGGCAATGTCGGCATTCCGCTATGCGAAAAAGTGAGAAATGAAAAAAGACATACAACTTATGTTTTAGAGGTCAGCAGTTTTCAACTGGAGTCTATAAAAACGTTTAAACCAAAAATTGCCTGCATATTAAACATTACCGCCGACCACCTCGATAGGCACAAAACAATGGCAAATTACACTAAACTCAAGAAAAAAATTTTTCAAAATATGACAAAAAGTGATTTTGTAGTATTAAACGAAAATCTAAAAAACATAAAATCATCCTGCAAAACCTTTGTTTTTGGCAAAAAAAACGTGAAATTTGGCTGTTATGTGGACAATGATAACATTATTTTTTCAAATGGTAAAAAACAGAGCATTGTTTGTACTGTCTCAAAAGTCGCCCTTACTGGTGCTCATAATCTCGAAAATGTCCTGTGTGCCGTGTGTGTTGCAAAACTTTTAAAGATAAAAAACCGATTTATCAGGGCAGTTCTTTGTTCTTTTCACGCGGGCAACCACCGAATTCAAAAAGTGTATTCAAAAATAAACATAGATTTTTATGACGACAGTAAGGGGACAAATGTGGGCGCCACCATTTGCGCAATGGAAACCCTCCAAAACGGAAGAAACACAATGCTTATTTTGGGAGGGAAGGATAAAGGCGACGAATTTGACGACATTTTTCGCAATCTCGCAAGCAATATAACAAAAATTTTAGTTGTTGGCGAAGCGAAAGAAAAAATTTTGACCGCCGGCAAACGCTGTGGTCACTTCGACAAACTTTTGGCGTTTGAATGTTTAAAAGACGCCACAATTTTTGCCTGCGAGCAACTAAAACCAAATGAGCAACTCCTGCTTTCGCCGGCATGTTCCAGTTTTGACGAATTCCAAAACTACCACGAACGCGGAGAAAAATTTTTGAAATATATCAAGGGATATTATGAAATTTCATAGCAAAATATTTTCAAGTCATCAAAGCGTGGAGGGCAGAGTTCTCACTATCGTGTGTATAGCCCTCTCACTTTTTGGGCTACTTATGGTATATAGCGCGAGCTATTACTACGCAGGATCTGTGCTTGGCAACCAATTTTATTACTTAATAAAGCAAGCAATCGGGCTCATTTTGGGGCTAATTTTAATGTTTATTATTTCAAATTTTGACTACAATAAACTTCAAAAATTCGGGCTTTTTGCTCTGATTTTGGGTTATATTTTGCTCATTTTAGTGTTCATTCCGGGTCTTGGCGTCGAAAATTATGGGGCAAAAAGGTGGATAAAAATGCCAGGGTTCACCATTCAATCCAGCGAAATTGCAAAATTTTGTTTTGTCCTATTTTCATCCGCCTATCTTGCGAAAAACTACAAAAAAGTAAAAAGTTTTGTGCCACTTTTGCCGGTGATTTTCGCCGGTTGCGCGATGTGTCTTCTCATAATTTTAGAGCCAAATATGTCCATAACAATCTGCGTCCTGCTCGTTATGTTATTTATGTTGTTCGTGGGCGGAATTTCCTTCAAACACTTCCTGCTTCTTGCCATTCCCATAGTTCTTTTGGTCCCGATTCTCATCATTATTGAACCCTATCGGCTGGACAGACTGTTGGCTTTTTTAAACCCGTGGGCAAACCCAAAAAACGAAGGCTATCAACTCATACAATCGTTTTTTGCAATAAGTAACGGCGGACTTTTCGGCGTTGGACTGCTTAATTCCCGCCAAAAATACCTCTTTTTGCCATTTGCCGAAAGTGATTTTATCTTTGCCGTAGTCGCGGAAGAATTTGGTCTAATGGGCACCATTCTTGTCTTGTCGCTATATTTTCTCTTGATATTTTGCGGAATTAAAATCGCTCTAAAAGCCAAAAACCGCTTTGCCTGCTATTTTGCTAGCGGAATTGTCGCCGTAATCTCAATACAAATGCTCATTAACATTGCCGTCGTGTCTGGACTAATTCCGCCCACAGGACTTCCGCTCCCTTTCATCAGTTGTGGAAGCACTTCAATCGTCGTATTTTTATGTGCAATTGGAATTTTACGAGCCATAGACCGTGAAAATCAAAGTGAATTTTTTCTTCAAAACAAATAGATTTATCTCTTTTATTATTTAAAATTGTTCAAAGAATGTCTTATATTC
>CAYJEF010000020.1:0-9232 GCA_964369125.1 uncultured Christensenella sp. | reverse complement strand
GTTTTTTTTATTTTTACGTGTTGTTATTTTGGAAATTTTTGCAAAACTTTTTACAGGTTTTTGCCGACGATATGTCCGCTGGTCCACGCCCATTGAAGATTGTAACCACCACTTTCGCCGTCGATGTTTATAAGTTCTCCACAAAAATATAGGTTACGAATTTTTTTGCTTTGAAGATTGTCGTCGAGTTCGTCTAGGTTAACTCCCCCGCTATGCACTTGAGCGTTGTCATAAGGGGCTGTGACTGTGAACTCTAATTGCTTCATTTGATGCGCTATATCACAGATGTTTTGGTCTGTTAAGGTACTGTTTGGGGCGTTAAAATTTAACTTTAAGCGAGTGTAAATTTCTTTTGCAACAAGGTCATGAAGAAAGCCGATTAGTAAATTCCCAGGTAAAATTTTGCGTGAAAACAATGTGAAAATAAGCGATTTTTCGCTCATTTTGGGCACAAAATCAACATAAAATTTACCAGAAAAGTCGTGATTTCGGGCAAAAAAGGTGGATATATTCATAGTTGCGATGCCACTGATGCCGTGGTCTTTGAACAAAATTTCGCCGTATTCTTCCCGCAACTTTTTAGCATTATTATCAAGCAAAAAGATGCGAACATTGCTGACTCGGACGCCTGATAAGTGTTTAGTATTTTGAGCGGTTTTTAAAGCACACAAGCTTGGGGTTGGAGGGACATAGGATATGCCAAAGTTAGTTATTATGTCACGCAAAGTATTTCCGCCTGTGGCAAGAACAAGTTTATTACAACTGAAATTTTGCGACGAATTTTCTGCGAGAGCAGTTATGAAAAATTTGCCATTATTTTGAGTGATATTTGTGACTTTATGAGAAGAAAATTGAGATATATTTTTTTCAATTAATTTGCTTTGTAAAATGTCAACAACACTTTTTGCATTATTAGAAAATGGATACACTCTACCACATTCGTCGGTAGTGGTAACAAGACCTATATTATTAAAAAATTCGATAGCGTTTTGAGCGTTAAACTTTTCCAAAAAATTGTCTATATTTTGATTAAAAAACGCACTGTTCATTTTGACATTTGTTAGGTTACATCGACCATTACCCGTGGCAAGAAGTTTTTTGCCAATAAAAATGTTGTCATCGATGATTGCGACGGCTCCTCGGTCGGCAGGACATGAGAGTGCGGTTAAAATTGCGCTGGCTCCACCGCCAATAATTATTATTTCAAAATGCTTCATAATAAAGTTCCTAATTTTTGTTTTATGGTTTTCGACCATATATTCGAAGTGTATTCATATTCGCTGAAACACTCATATAATGTGAAGAGTACGAAAACAAAATGTGCGGTCGCGAATGGAAAGTTATTTTAGTATTCAATGCTACGTTCTTGGAGTTTTTTCATTTTTGGTTTCCTGACATAATGAGAAAAATATAGCACTCTTTCATTTTCGAAAATCGGGTCGCTATGGTTTACATTTTGCCATTTTGCGTTCTTTCGTATGTCAATTAATCGGGCGCTACTTGGCACGCAGTCCATAATTGTGAGAAGATATATATCCGTTACAGAAGGTAGGAAAATTTTAAATATCTTGTGACCTATTACAAAAATATTTTTGTCTTCAAGGCGACGAAGATAGTCAAAAAGTTCTTGCTTTTCGCCGATTAATTTTTCTTTTGACTTAGATAGTGGACGCATAAATTCCGGAAGAATTGGACCTGAGTTTTCGTCAAAAATAATCTTGGTGCACTCGGGCACGCAAGACACATAGTTTAGAAATTCGTTGTCGAATACTATGGCTTTATTCTCAAGGAGATCACGAATTTGTTGCATTGTTTTTTTGTATGGTTTGAAATGGTTTAAACTTAGAATGTTTAAATTCTCATCGACACAAACAAATAAATTCATTTTGCCTTTCCCTTCAATCTCATTTTACCCTATTTGTGCACTGTGTGTAAAGGAAATCAGGGCGTAAAAAAACTCCCGCAAAATTACGGAAGTTTTCTTATCTTTTACATCTTGAATGATGTTTTAATTCCAGGTCCCATGGTGGAACTTAAGGATATTGACCTGAGGTATATGCCCTTGCTGGCGGCAGGTTTTGCACGCACAATAGCGGACATAATTGCGTCGAAGTTCTCTTGGAGTTTGGCGATGCCAAAACTTGCTTTGCCTATTCCAACGTGGATAATGTTGGTTTTGTCAAGGCGATATTCGACCTTACCGGCTTTCACTTCTTCGATGGCTTTTTTGACATCGAGCGTTACTGTGCCACTTTTTGGATTTGGCATTAAGCCTTTTGGTCCAAGGATTTTAGCGACGCGACCCACGAATCCCATCATATCTGGGGTGGTGATGCAAACGTCAAAATCTAGCCAGCCACCTTGAATTTTAGCAATAATTTCTTCCGCTCCAACAATGTCGGCGCCGTGCTTTGTCGCTTCGTCTGCTTTGTCGCCTTTTGCGATGACAAGCACACGCTTGCTTTTGCCCGTGCCGGCTGGAAGCACCACTGTGCCACGCACTTGTTGATCGGCGTTCTTGCCGTCGACACCAAGTTTTACATGGAGTTCGATGCTTTCGTCAAACTTTGCGTTTGCAGTTTTGACGGCGAGTTCTAATGCTTCACGTGAATCATAAACTTTCGTCCTGTCCACAAGGGCATTTATTTCATTGTATCTTTTTCCCATTTGCTCACTCCTTAGTCTATCACTTCGATGCCCATGCTCTTTGCGGCGCCTTCGATCATTGACATTGCTGTCTCGATTGAAGCTGCGGTGAGGTCTGGCATTTTTACAGTTGCTATCTCACGCACTTGGGCTTTTGTGATTTTTCCGACTTTTGTTTTGTTTGGAGTGGCGCTTGCCTTGTCTAGTCCGCATGCTTTCATAATTAAAACCGCTGCTGGTGGCGTTTTTAGGACGAAAGAATAGGACCTGTCCTCCATAATGGTGACAACGACAGGGATAATGTATCCTGCCTTGTCGGCTGTCTTATCGTTGAATTCTTTGACAAATGCAGCAAGGTTGATGCCATGAGGTCCCAATGTTGAACCAACTGGTGGTCCTGGGGTGGCTTTTGCTGCTGGCAACTGCAATTTAACAATTGCCTTCACTTTCTTTTCTGCCATTTTCTCTCCATTTTTTGTGGTTTTAGTGAATGCATAAAAAATTTACATTCTCCCACTTATTGTGAAGTTGCCTTCACATAATAACTTTCTCGGCGTTTTCCAGCGATAACTCACGCGAAAGATTATTACCAAAACTAAATTTTCCTTATCTGCGAAAATTCGAGGTCGACTGGGGTCTCGCGACCGAACATTTCGACATTGACTTTGCATTTCTTTGCATTGTTGTCAACACTGATGACTGTGCCTATAAAGGAATTGAGCGGGCCGTCGATAACTTCAACTTTGTCGTTTGCTCTAAGGTCAATATTCACAACAACTTTTTCGAGGTGAAGTCGTCTTATGTCGTCCTGCGTTAAAGGCAAGGCTCTGCCCTTTGGACCAGCGAACCCCGTGATGCCACGGGTTCTGGTGACATTATGCCACAGGTCGTCGGCATACTTCATTTTTACCAAAATGTAGCTGGGGAGTAATTTACGGCTGACAAGTTTTTTCTTGCCATTGCGATCCTCGACAGTTTCTTCCATTGGAATGACGATATCGAAGATGCGGTCTTCGAGGTTGTATTTTTTGACGACCATTTCAAGATTGGTCTTGCCCACTTGCTCATAACCAGAATAGGTGTGCAAGGCATACCATTTGGTTTCTAGGTCCTTTGGGTCTATTTTTATGTCGGTTGGCTCGTCTGGTTTGTCATACTTTTTAAGATATGTGTCAAAGCCGACGACATTTTCTGTGTTTTCTTTGTTATTTTCCATTATTCACTCCAAATTCTTGTTTATTTGCCACCCATAAGGACTGTGTAAAGTAACCCTAAAAGAAAGTCGATGCCAAACAAGACTACGGTGAACAAAATAACGACAAAGATGACGATGGAGGTCTTTTTCACGACGTCTCCTAAGGTTGGTTTGGTCGTTTTTTTGAGTTCGCTCCACGCTTCTTTTAGTCGTTTGAAAAGCCCTGGTTTTTTCTCTTTAGGTGCTTTTTTAACTTTTTGCTTGTTTTTATCTTCTTTTAGTTCTTTTTTAGTTAAGACTTTTTCGTCTGTAACTTTTCCTTGTTGGTTTGCCACTTGGACTCTCCTTTCAAAACTATTTTGTTTCCTTATGCACGGTGGTTTTTTTGCAAAAACGGCAGTACTTCTTGAGTTCTATTCTGTCTGGGTCGTTCTTCTTGTTTTTGTCCGTGTCGTAATTTCTTTGCTTACATTCGGTGCATGCAAGTGTGATTCTCTCTCTCATGGTAGTTTGTCCTTTTCAAAAAATTAACACCCCCAAATGCGGATGTTAAATATTTATAGCATAGTGCATACACAAAGTCAATAAAATTTTTGGATTTTAGGTGTAGTTTAAAAGTTCTTTGTCTGGGTTTTTTTCGAACTCTGGTATAAAAACGCCACGTTCTAGAGCGTTATGATAGGCGCCCTCTAGAAATTTTACCAAAAAGTCTGTAGTTTCCTTTGTGCCAACTTCGAGGATGTTGCCATTGTCGTCCATTGTGGCGAACTCTTTATATTTGTCATTTATATATCTTTTTAGGTATTTTGGGTCTTTCTCAAAGAAGTATGGATAGAGGTTTGCGACGGCAAAAAAACGAGGGTCGTAGTCCACAACTTCTCCGTCAAACATAAACTTTGGGTAGACAAAACTGAGAGAACTAACGGACATACTGCCGTCGTCGTAGTGTTTTATTGAATTTTCTTCAAAGCCCGAGTAAATTTCGCGACGACCCGAAAAGTCAAGTTCGCTTTGGCTACTAAAATATTCTTCGATGAGATAGACATTGCCAAAAACATAGCCCTTCTTTTTATTTGGGTCGAAATGATGCAGACCAAGATAGTCGACTTTGTAGGCTTTCATTCGTTTGATGCACGAGAGCGCGTAGTCTGCGAATTTCATTTTCTCGTAGTCTTTTTGCATTTATTTTTTCTCCAAAATTTTGCTGTTATCTTCTAAAATCCACTTTTCAAACTCTTTTCTGAGATATAAAATGGCTTCGTAAGTTGGGATTAGAAAACCAAAGGCATTAACAATTTGCTTGTTATGCAAACTCCCGGGGATACATTCTTTGAGAATGTTTGGGGCGTGCTCACGAATTTTTGGGTAGTTCATATAAGCGATGATAAGTTTGGCGCGTTCTACGACGGCGGGGTCGTGCCAATCTTCAATGGCAAACGGAAGGGAGAATATGCTCTTTACGCACAGGGTGCCGTCGCGGAAAGTGGTTAAACTGCTCTTTTCATAACCGTCTTCAAGGGGTCGACGCCCAGAACGAGTAAGATCATCTTCATTTTTGAAATATTCGTCCACACGAACCGCCATAAAGTCCATTGTGGAAACTTCCCACTTATATTTCACGGGTTCTTGCCTTTCATATAGCGTGAATATCTTTAGTCTATTCTTTACTAAATCTAAATATTTTATGAATTTTTGCTTTGACTCGTCGTCGAGTCTATTGTCTATATACATTTTTCACCTCCATAGAGCGTGATTAATTCTGCTCCATTTCTTGCTCTTTTTTGTATTTCAATTCAAAGTCGCGACGCATAAACTCCAAACCCTCGTATGAGCCAAGCAAATAGCCAAAGGCACTGCGGGTTTGGTATTCTTGCAATTCAGGATTTATATATTGCCCGGGAATATCGGGGGCGCATTGACGAATGTATGGGTAGTTTAGATATGCTAGTATAAAGTCGGGAACGGAGTTGATGGTATTATCACTTTTTATATCATTTGTAGGAATGGTGAGGAAGCCGTGGATTACTATTCTACCGTCAGGAAGAGTCTCTACTTTGCCGGCTTTTTTTTCATATTCAATAGAACTTCTGCGATATAGGGCGATTTCGTCCATATTTTTGAAAGTCTCTTTGGTAGCGTAGTTGGTACAGTTGATGTGGCGAAATTCACCTTTGTAGCAGGAGACTCGTGTGGTTTTTGAAAGCGGGGTAATTTCCATTCGGCGCAAAACTTCATACATATACGCCAAAAAATTTTTCTTTTCGTCGTTCGTTGTTAAATTTCTTATATACATTTTGTTACCTCAACTTGCCTTAATATAGCACATTATGGCGCAAATGTAAATATGCAGTTTTCACAAAGTTGACTAAGTAAAATCCTGAAATTTCTCATCTCTTTCGATTTCTTGTTCGTTAACACCTTGCATTCCACGAACAAAGGGATTGTTCTTTTGTTTTATGAGGTCGAGTTCATTTTTATCATCTTGCGATTTTTCCGCAGTGGACTTTGTTTGATCTTGAGGTTTTGCGGTGGCCGATTTTTGAGATTCTTGTGACATAGTGGCAATTTTAGTGTTTATCTCGGTGGTTTTTGTGATTGGTTTTATACTGTCATTACTGGCAAAGTCATGGGTAGGTGAAATTGAAACTACTCCGACTGCACTTTTGCCAACAAATGGGAAAGCGTCTGGGACTAGAGATTGTGGTTTTTGCAAATTTTCCACGGGAGAAATATTTTGTGCCCTTGGTCGTGTGTTTGCCTTTTGTATTGTATCTTGATTTGGTTTGTTTGGTTTTGCAGGTATTATTTTGACTTCTTGTTTTTGTATTTTTGGTGAATTCCCTTGTGCGCTATTTTGCACTTTACCTTTACCCTTGCCTTTGTCTTTTTTGTTAGTATTCGAGGCGAGTTTTTTATTTGAATTTACTTTATTTTGAACTAATGGAGCATTTTCTTGCTTTTTGACGTCTACTTTTGGTGTCACGGTTGCAGGTTTATTGGTTGCGTGCAAAGACGCACCGATGTCACTGGCTACAATTGTAGAGGCAGAGGAGGTTGCTTTAACTTCTTCTTTGCCGTGCTTTAAGATGGATTTTTCAAGGATAGTTCGTTCAGACGGCTTTTTGCCGATAAGTTTGTCGTAAAATTCTTGTATAATTTCTCTATTTTTTTGTTTTTCTTCGTCTAGTTCGGGACGAAGAATGAGGTTTTCTTCTTTCTTTTTAGACTCATTAAATACATTTATGGAGCGCTTGGCGACGTCCTTTACATAGTCCTTTTCAATATTTTTGTGGGCGTTTTCTATGTGTTTATCTACGTTTTTGTTGCGAGCGTTTAGGACTTTTAGGTAAATTTCTTTTGTTTGAAAATTTTCTTTGTCCTCTGCTTTAGTGGCTATATCTAGCGCGGAAAGCAGGACTTCGTTGACTGCTTTGTTATATTTTTCGGTATTTTCTATCTCAAAAATTTCGGGGCGTTCTTTTAGACGTGTTGTAAATACGTTTAAAACGCGCTGACCGTATTTGCCACCGTCTTTTAAAATTGCTATCATTGTGTTAAAAATCTCGTGCTCGTCAACTTGCATTTCTAAGATTAATTCTCTTGATAAAAGCGAGAGATAAATTTTGCGAATGAGAATATTTATATAGTCGTAGATAAAAAATATTTTCATATCTTCGTCGGTGTCGTTTTTAAAGACTTTAAACATTTTGAAAATTTCTTCTAATGAATATGATTTTTGCTCTCCTACAGCGACGGCTTCGACCATTTCTTCGTAAACTTCTATGTATGCGCCCGATTCGCGAGAGACAGTTTCGACAAGGTAGAGGACTATCTCTTTAGATGAAATTGTTAGGCGGAAAAATAATTCGCCATAAAGGGGGATTGGGGTCTTTAGGTCATAAACTTTTTTGTCACTCTGTAGTTCAAAATGGTAGATAAATTTCGGGATATTGATGAGTTCGTGGCGAATCTCTGGCAAGAAAATGTAGTTACCAAATTTGTCGTAACTGCCAAGCCGTGTGTTTTCGATTATGTCACGATTTTGTTCTAGTTTGCATTGCTCGATAATGTCGGGGTCGGTCGTGCTTTCGCCGTTTTTGCGAAGATATGTGATTTCTTCTTCGGTTTCTTTTTCCACCTTTATCCCTCCTTATGAGTTTATTTTAGCAAAAATTCACTCAAATATCAATGTTTTCTAGTCGGTTTTTTTGGTCGGAAAGTTGAAGTTCAAGGATCAGGGCGTCGATGTCGCCGTTCATAAAACTTATGAGATTGTAGGCGGTGTAGCCAATGCGGTGATCTGTTATTCTGCCTTGTGGAAAATTGTAGGTGCGAATGCGCTCACAGCGGTCACCACTGCCGACTTGATTTCTTCTATTTTCGTCATATTCTTTGTTCCTTTGACCTTGATAGTATTCATAGAGTTTGGACTTTAAAATCATCATCGCTTTCTCGCGGTTTTTCAACTGGCTGCGTTGGTCTTGACACGTGACGACGATGCCAGTTGGCAGGTGCGTCATACGAATGGCGGAGTCGGTTTTGTTGATATGCTGACCGCCGGCGCCGCTACTGCGATAGGTGTCAATACGCAAGTCTTTGTCCAAAATTTCAAACTCCACTTCCTCGAGCTCTGGGAGAACTGCAACGGTGACGGTGGAGGTGTGCACTCGTCCTTGACTTTCGGTTTCGGGGACGCGTTGGACGCGGTGGACACCACTTTCAAATTTGAGTTTACTATAGACTCCGGTGCCAGAAATTTGGAAAACAACCTCTTTGTAGCCTCCGACTTCGTTCTCGCTGGAACTAATTATTTCAAACTTCAAACGCTTTGTTTCGGCGAACATCATATACATTCGCATAAGATCTGCGGCAAAAAGCGAGGCTTCGTCACCACCAGTGCCCGCACGGATTTCCACGATGACATTCTTGTCGTCGTTCTCGTCCTTGGGGAGTAAAAGGATTTTTAACGCTTCGTTTATTGTTTCGCGTTCTTGCTGTTTTGTTTCAATTTCTTCGCGTATGAAATCTAGCATTTCTTTGTTTGTTTCTATTTTTTGCATTTCAAGTGTAGATTTTAGGTCGCTTTCGCACTTTTTAAGTTCCTCATATTTTTCGACTATGGGCTCAAGTTCACTGCGTTCTTTGACAAGTTTACTCCATGAGCGATTGTCACTAATCACCTGTGGGTCAATGACTTTGCGGGTGAGTTCGTCATATTTATTTGCGATATTTTCTAGTTTTGTTATCATTCTTTCCTTTTCCTTACTTCCACCACTCTGTCGTTATTTGAATAATCTTTAAAACACTTTGTTTCAAAGCCATTTTGTGAGAAAATTCTTTGGATATCTACTCCTTGGTCGTAGCCAATTTCAAGCAAAATTTTGCCGTTAG
>CAYJEF010000019.1:0-9234 GCA_964369125.1 uncultured Christensenella sp. | reverse complement strand
CAAAAAACCCGTCAATGACCTTTCGCGCGGTTGCAGTGCGAGCGACATTGTGGTTATGACAGCAGTGACAAGCATTCAAGCGCAATAAAAATAACTCCAAAACTATTCTAAAACTATTCCAAAACCATTCCAAAATCACTCCAAAATCACTCCAAAACCATTCCAAAATCACTCCAAAATAACTCCAAAATCAATCAAAAAAACACCAAAATTAAATATAAACAGGAGAAAAAATTATGAAAATTTTAGTAATCAACGCAGGGAGCAGTTCAATTAAATATCAACTCATCGATATGCAAACACAGTCCCTTTTGGCAAAAGGTCTTGTGGAGCGAATTGGGAGCGACACCGCCGTTTTAACCCACAAGGCAAACGGAAAGGCTACTGAGTTTAAGCGTCCCCTAAAAGACCACGCCGAAGGGTTGGAACTTCTTTTAAAGGCGCTCGTCGATAAAGAAATTGGCGTCATAAAAAGTCTAAACGAAATCTCAGCCATTGGTCACCGCGTTTTGCATGGTGGCGGAAAGTATAGTCACGCCACGCTTGTTAGTGAGGTCGTTCTTCGCGATTTGAAATCCTATATTCCCCTTGGACCTCTTCATATGCCAGCGAACATTCAGGGGATTGAGGCGTGCATGGAAGTTATGCCCGACAAACAAAATGTTGCAGTGTTCGACACCGCATTCCACGCCACAATGCCAGATTATGCCTATATGTATGCCGTGCCATACGATTGGTGCGCCGACTTTGGTATTCGCAAATATGGCTTTCACGGCACCAGCCACGAATACATTTCAAATGAAGTCGCGTCTGTTGAGGGCAAAAATATAAAAGACCTTCGCATCATTTCGTGTCACCTTGGCAACGGCGCCAGTTTGTGCGCTATAAAAAACGGCAAATGTGTTGACACTTCTATGGGATTTACGCCACTTGAAGGTCTCGTTATGGGCACACGCTCGGGCGACATTGACCCCGCTGTTATCGAATTTGCGATGGGCAAGACAGGCAAAGACATTCACGAAATGTTAAATGTCCTTAACAAGCAAAGCGGACTGCTTGGGCTAAGTGGTGTTAGTAACGATATGCGCGATGTAATAAAATCCGCAAACGAAGGCAACGACCGCGCACGCCTGGCGGTGCAAAAATTCACTTATACCGTCAAAAAATATATTGGCGCATATACGGCAGTTATGGGCGGGGTGGACGTCATTGCTTTCTCGGCAGGCACGGGCGAAAACAGGGACGAAATAAGGGAAAGTATTATGGAAGGTCTTGAATTTTTGGGCATGGATTTTGACCACGATGCCAACAAAAATTTCACTCGCGGAGTAAACTTCAAAATTAGTAAACCAAATTCAAAAGTCGCTGTCTATATCATTCCTACCGACGAGGAAATGTCAATAGCACGTCAAACAAAAGACGTCCTAAAAAACTTCTCAAAATAATTTTTCGCGCGCGACATATATATAATGCAAAATAAACTCAAAAAGGAAAGCAACGAATATGGAAAATCTTAATATGCAACAACTGGTCAGTTACTGCAAAAATCGCGGGTTTGTGTTCGCGGGCAGTGAAATTTATGGCGGTCTTGCAAACACATGGGATTATGGTCCACTTGGGGTGGAACTCAAAAACAACATCAAGCGCGCTTGGTGGGACTATTTCGTAACACAAAACGACAATAGTTATGGTCTTGACTGCGCCATTCTTATGAACCCACGCGTGTGGGAAGCCAGCGGGCACGTCCAGTCGTTTAGTGACCCAAAAATGGACTGCAAGCACTGCAAAACGCGCCACCGCGCCGACTCACTCATTGAAGATTACAACCATAAACACGACATAGAAATGGCAGTCGACCTTATGAGCAAAGACGAAATGTTTAAATATATTGTCGAAAAGCAAATCAAATGCCCAAACTGCGGAATGTGCGATTTCACCGAGATAAAAAACTTTAACCTTATGTTCCAAACCAAGCGAGGGGTGACAAACGAGAGTAGTGATGTCATCTATCTACGCCCAGAAACCTGCCAAGGGGAATATGTAAATTTCTTGAATGTCCAGCGCACAATGCGCGCCAAAATTCCTTTTGGAATAGGACAAATCGGCAAGTCTTTTAGGAACGAAATCACGCCTGGCAATTTCATTTTTCGCACTATAGAGTTCGAACAAATGGAGTACCAACTTTTTTGCAAACCGGGCGAGGACGATAAATTTTTTAACGAATACAAACACAAAGTTATGGATTTCTACAAATCTCTTGGACTTCCAGACGAAAAATTGCGCTTTAAAGATCACGACAAACTGGCGTTCTATGCCAAAGCAGCCACGGATATTGTTTTTCACTATCCATTTGGTTGGGAGGAACTAAACGGCATACACAATCGCACAAACTACGACCTCTCGCGCCACGCGGAGTTTTCGGGCAAGAACCTTAATTATGTCGACCCAATTACGAACGAAAAATATATTCCATATATCATCGAATTTTCCGTGGGTGCTGACCGACTTTTCCTTACGGTAATTGCAAGCGCACTTAGTGAAGAAACTTTGAGTGACGGCGAGACGCGTATGGTTCTTAAAATTAAACCCGCACTCGCGCCAATTAAAGTGGCAGTTTTACCGCTTCAAAAGAACCTAAGTGACAAAGCGACCGAAGTGTTTAAAGCCCTTCAAAAAGAGTTCCACTGTGACTATGACGAATCGGGAAGTATCGGCAAACGCTACCGTAGGCACGACGAAATCGGCACGCCTTGTTGCGTAACTGTGGACTTTGACACGCTGGAAACAGACACAGTCACTGTGCGTGACAGAGACACAATGACACAAGAACGCGTGAAAATCTCTGACCTAAAAACCTATTTAAACTCCAAAATCTATGGTTAAAAACTTTTCAATTCCAAACGACAAAAAACACTGCAATTTGCAGTGTTTTTATATATTATTTAAGTTTTTTTATAAACTTCTACCGTCTTCAATTGGGGTTGGGATTTCTTGGTCTTGGTTTGTGCCATTATTTCCACCATTATTTCCGCCACCATTATTTCCGCCACCATTTTGGTCATGTGAAGAAATATTTTTTTTATTATCTTTTGCAAACTTAGCAAAATCATAATTTTCAACGGGATTGTTTTTGACGTTTCCGCTTGAAATTTTCCCACCAATCGTCACTTTGGCGTTTGTTTGGTTGTTTGGAACGTTATGAGTAAGTTCCACAGCGCCGTAAACGGTAAGTGTTGCGTCTTTTGCTTTTTGTGTGGTATCTTTGGTCTTGGCGCTCAATTTTTTGGCGTCTTTTGCGCTATTATTATTTTTGATAGGGGAAGATGCCCCGAGTGCCACTCCGCCAAAAACGGTGCCAGAGTTGTCAAGTCCAGCCCCAATGCCGACGCTCATTTGCGCGTTATCTTTGGTTTTTTCCGTGTGACTGAAACTGCTGACAGCGCCGAGTTTAGTGCTTTCACCGTCGCCTAAAACGTATAATTCCGCGCCATATTTATTTCTCTTGTTATCAGTCGTCTCCTTTGTGGACGAGACTTTGACGTTTGTGTCAATTTGCCTCAAATTGTCTGAATCTATAGAGAACTCAGCAGATCCAGAAAAATCAAACTCCGAAGATTTTTCGTTTGAAACTTTACTTGATTTAGACGATATGAGCCCTGCAGATTGCGCCTGTGCCCTTGTCATTGTTGGAATTTTTGTATTGTCGATTTGACGCGTTACGGCTGAGGTAACTTTTTGATATCCAACTTTCACTGTGTTAAACGTTTTGCCATTAACGAGCACGAAAATAATAACGCCCGTGGCAACACAAGCGGTTACTCGAATAACTTTTGTCTTAAGCGTTGATTTTCTAACCACTTTGTTCAAAGAGTTATCTGTGATTTCGTCCTCGGGCGTAATGCCAGCGGTATTGCTATTTGCAGCGTGGTCTTCTTCCACTTTGCGTCCGAAAAATTTTTCTCTGATTTTTGCAATATTTTCATTAGTCAGTCTATCATTTTCTTTATTTTCGTCCATTTGACCGTCGCTCCTTATTTTTATTTTATTATATTATATAACAAAGCCATAAAAAGTCAATAGAGTAATTTTTGCAGTGCGTCCGAATTGTGCTAAATATACGTAACAAAACTCGCAACTTTCAAAAAGTTATTTACTTTTAAGGCGTAAAATTATATAATTTCCATACAATAATGGCGCAAAATTGAACAAATTTTGAAAAGATTTACAAGGAGCAAAAATGATTAGTTTGAAAAACAACATCTATCACACCCATATGTGTGGCAAAATATATGCAAAACACATAGGAGGAGAGGTGAAGATTGCTGGGTGGGTGAACGGCGTTAGGCGTCTTGGGGGGTTGACATTCCTTACTCTTCGTGACCAAACTGGCGTTGTTCAGGTGTTTATTGAGGACGAGAATTTAATTAAAGACATTCAAAAAGAGTCCGTCGTGTCTATTTTCGGCGTCGTGCGTTCGCGCGGGGAGAAAAACGTTAACGAACAGATGTCGACAGGCGAGATTGAAGTTGTGGCGAAATATATCGAAGTTCTGGGTGCTTGCACCGAGGCGCTTCCGTTTGAAATAGCAAAGGCACGCGAGCAAAACGAAAACACTCGTCTGAAATATCGCTATTTGGACCTGAGAAACGAGCAAAATTATTCAAATATCATTCTTCGCGCGAAACTCCTAAACTTCGTTCGGGAACAAATGAATAACTTCGAATTTTTGGAGGTGCAGACGCCAATTTTAACGTCTTCTAGCCCCGAGGGTGCGAGGGATTTTCTCGTGCCTAGCCGAATGAATCCCGGCAATTTCTATGCGCTCCCTCAAAGCCCACAACAATTCAAACAACTTTTAATGGTCAGCGCCTTCCCAAGATATTTTCAAATAGCGCCATGTTTTAGGGACGAGGACGCGCGTGCCGACAGAAGCCCAGCGGATTTCTATCAAATTGACTTTGAAATGAGTTTTGTGACGCAAGAAGAGGTTTTTGAAGTCCTCGAAAAAGTGCTATATAACACACTATCAACGTTTTCGACACTTACTATTGACAAACAACCGTTCCCACGAATAAAATTTTGGGACTCTATGATGACATATGGTTCGGACAAGCCAGACCTTCGAAACCCACTGACGCTAGTCGACTTGACTTCGGCGCTAAACAAAAGTGAATTTACGCTTTTTAAAGGTCACCACATTTTTGGAATTAAAGCGAAAGCAAACGAGATGGGCAGGAGATTTTTCGACGCACTTACACTTGAAATCAAAAACCAAGGTGGTGGCGGGCTTATATATTTAAAGTTTGAAAACGGCGAACTTGTCGGGTCGGCAAGCAAATATTTGAGTGAATTTGAGACGAAAAATATCGTAAAAATGGCAGGGCTCACTGACGGCGACACGCTGTTTATTGTGACAGACGATCGCAAAAACAAAGCGCTAAAAATAGCGGGATTTTTAAGGAACGAATTGGGCGACAAACTGAATTTAATTGACAAAACTTGCTTTAAACCTTGTTTTATCGTCGATTTTCCGTTCTATGAAGAGGACGACGAGGGCAAAGTGGCGTTTTCGCACAACCCATTTTCGATGCCACAGGGCGGAATGCAAGCGCTTATAAATCAAAATCCTTTCGACATTTTGGCATATCAATATGACCTCGTTTTAAACGGTGTGGAACTCGCCAGCGGTGCGGTCAGGAACCACAGCCCAGAGATTATGGTCGAGGCATTTAGGCTTGCGGGTTACGATAGAGAAGTGGTCGAGAATAAATTTCCGGCGCTTTTCAACGCGTTTAAATTTGGCGCACCACCACACGCGGGTGCAGCGCTTGGATTCGACAGAATTTTAATGTTTTTGACCGGCGAGGAAAGCATTAAGGAAGTCATCGCGTTTCCAATGAATAAGTCCGCACAGGACCCACTTATGGGTGCGCCAAACAGTGTGACGGAAAAGCAACTAAGAGACGTGCGTATCAAACTCGACCTTGAATAACTTGACGTGTATTATATAAATTTGGAAATTGAACTGCTCATTTTGGGCAGTTTTTTATTCGACATTATTTGTGCTTTAGTGTAAAATTTTAATGAGGTATATATTATGAAAATTGAAGTTGTGGCTTCGACGCACCAAAATTTTATTGCGAGTAAGCAAGAGTTTGAAAATCTTGGAGGACACTCGGCGGGGGTGTGCTATATGTCGGGAACTTTTGCCGACATTACGCAAGAAGACATTGAAAAAACACAGCGTAGAATTGCCCAGACAAAGGACAGTTTTCACCATAGCGTCTATGACCATTCCTTTATTACGCTGTCGTTAACGGACATTCCAAAGGCGCTCGCGATGGTTCTAAACAACGAGAAAATGTATACGACCAGCGAGAAATCTGCTAGGTACACCAAAATGACCTTGAATGACAAAGAGCAGGAGATTTTTTCAAAATGGTACGAGATTTTTAAAGACGTGATAACGAGGAAATATCAGGCGAAATTCCCAGCGTTTTTCACCGACAAGCGCATCGAAAAACTTTCTCAAGAGAACGCGAGATATCTCATTTCGGTGTTCACGCCAACTTCAATGGTCTACACGACTTCATATAGGCAACTTAACCTAATTTATGCGTTTATGAAAAAGGAAATTGAACGCAAAAATAAAAGTGCATTTTATAAAAGGCTCACAATTGCAATGCAAGATTTTTGCGAAGAAGTTCAGACTCTAGGATATATTGACGAGAAACTTTCACGAAACGAAAAGGAGCGGGAACTGTCGCTTTTCAAAGAGAATTATTGTCCGCGGGAATATTTTGGCGACGTCTATTCCGTCACTTATCTTGGCTCATTTGCACAACTAGCACAGGCACAAAGACATAGGACTTTGTCTTATTCGATTTCATTTCCCAAAACTCCACAATTTTATGTCCCACCAATTATTCATGATGACAAAAATCTAGTGAAAGATTGGAAGAATGATTGTGCAAAACAAACCAAAATCTTCCCGCAGGGTATGATGGTAAACATAAATGAGAGCGGAAAATTGGACAATTTTATCTTAAAAATGAAAGAGCGCAAATGCACTTTTGCCCAACTGGAAATTAACCAGCAAACGTCTGCTACACTCAAAAAATATGTGAGCAAACTAGTCTCAACTGACCACCCACTAGCAAGCGAACTCAAGCAGTATGATAAAGGTTCCCGCTGTACTTTTAAAAACTATTCCTGCGCCACCCCATGTGGGTTTCCTGAAGGTATAACCGAACAGCGACAAATATAATCAAAATATTAAAATTGTTTGTTAAGATTAATACTTTTTTGAAAGCCGTGTTACATTTTTCTAAAATTTTTGTAATTTATATTGATTATGGCTTTTATTTTTGTTATAATGACAAAGCAATTTTGATGTCCTCCAATAAGCCATCATAGTATAAGGGTTAGTACACTGGCCCCTCAAGCCGGCAATGCGGGTTCGAATCCCGCTGGTGGTACCAACTTACAGGGGGGACACAAAAAAATTTACGCGGGTACGCCTAACGGCTAACCGCTATTTTTTAGTTAATGTATTTTTATTGAAAATAAAATAAAACATTTTGACTAATAAAATCGATTATTGTATGCTAAAGCAAATGGATAAGCGCGAAAGGGTAATTAAATTCTTCAATTTCAGGTCGCTATTTTTTGTTTTCGTGATAGGCGCCCTGTGTATATATTTCTCGTTTCATTTGTCGTCTTCGCTTTACAACCTCATATTTTTTGTCGTTCCACTTGGATTTCTTGTGTATGTCGCCACTAGAAAACAATACGCTTTGCTCATGTTTTCGGCGATATTTTTTTTGTCGACAAGTTTGTTTACTTCGCTTTATATTACAAACTATGTTGACAAAAATTATTCAAACACACCTGTTCATATTACCGCGAAAATAGTAAAAATAACCGACGTAAACGACAATTTTTATTATTTAACGCTTTCAAACGCCACTGTTATTCACGAAAACAACACGACGGCGAAAATTTCTGGCAACATAAGCGTGGGTGTCAATGTCTATGACAGTGACGAACAATTCGACTTGCCACTTTTTGCTCAAATTGCGTTCTCTGCGAGGCTAAGTGGCGTAGGTGCAAAGGACGAATTTGGCAACCCAAATGTTTTATTTTTGAAATGGAACATAAAATATGAGACAAACGCCGTGAATTACACTTCAATTTCATTTCTCAAGGACGACAGTTCGCTTATCGAAAAATTTCAGGGCTACAACCGTGGACTTCTCGTAGGGAACTTTGGTGAAGAAAAG
Organism: uncultured Christensenella sp.; assembly: GCA_964369125.1. Lineage (GTDB taxonomy): Bacteria > Bacillota > Clostridia > Christensenellales > UBA1242 > UBA7862. The sequence goes on along the minus strand of CAYJEF010000019.1, from coordinate 952 downwards.
GGCGACCTTATGTATTGTCTTTTATACGGCGACCGCACGTCGTCGATTGACGGTTATGTTGAGGTTTTCTCATACGCTGGCGTCGTCCACGTCTTGTCTGTATCGGGGCTCCACGTCGCGCTAATAGTGTTTCTCTTGATATTTTTCCTCAAAAGATTTCGCCTATGTGAGCGCACGAGATTTCTCATCGTCCTATGTTTTCTTGTCGTATTTTGCACGCTTTGCTCTTTCTCGGCGCCAGTCATTCGTTCCAGCATAATGTCACTGATACTGCTTGTTTCCAGTATGTTTTTGCACAAAAACGACGCCTTCAATGCCATATCTTTTGCTGGAATTCTTATTTTGCTGTTTAGCCCATTAAGCGTTTTTGACGTAGGATTTCAATTGAGTTTTGCGTCGGTTTTTGGCATAATTCTCACCATAAATTCTATTAAACTTATCATAAAAAACAGGCGAACATACTTGATTTTACTGCCAATTTTTACATCTCTTTCGGCTCAACTTATGATACTGCCGATAATTTCAAACTCGTTTGGCGTCGTCCCAACTTGGTCAATTTTCTTTAATATAATAATATTGCCACTGTTTTCTCTCATGTATTCGATACTTTTCGTGACGAATATTCTTGCCGTCATCTGCCCATTTCTTTGGATTTTGTATACAATTCCCAGTGCGCTACTTGACGTAATTTTGTTCATAGTCTCATTTGTGAGATATTTGCCCGCAAACACTTTCACTCTTCCAAATATTACTCTTTTTTCTACAATAATTTTCTATTTCATATTTTTAGTCGCCAGCAAATATGTCGTAGTTCGATTGTTTGGTAAAATTGCACTTTCAGTCACTCTAGTTTTTGTCCTAGCGTTCTCGATGTTTTTGTCGAGTTTGCCTCTCATTCGATTTCAAAATTTACTTAAATTCTACGAATCCGAGAGTTCATTTGGAACTCTAC
>CAYJEF010000018.1:0-9926 GCA_964369125.1 uncultured Christensenella sp. | reverse complement strand
AAGTAATATGTCGCGGTATAAACTCTCAAAAATTTCTAGAATTAGCGTGAAATTTTCCTTTTGGGATTTAAACTTTGTGGAATATTTGAGCAACATTCTGCTGTCTTTTAGTCCCAAAATCGTATTTAAACAATTTGCGAAAATCTCGACTAGGTTTTTATCTCGTAAATACAAAACAGTTTTTGTTAGTGACCCACCTGAAACCTCAATGGCGTTTTCTAGTTTATCCGCGTCGTAGCCTGCGAAGTGACGCATAAGTTCAGGTTTTGAGAACGGATTTAGGTGAAATTTGTTGCACCGAGACATTATGGTGGGAAGAATTTTGCTAGGGTTTGTGACATTCAAAATTATGAAGGAATTTTTTGGTGTTTCTTCCAGTATTTTTAGGAGTTTATTTTGCGACTGGACATTTGCTGTGGAGAAGGAATTAAAAATGAAAATCTTTTTATCCGCTTCTAGTGGCTTTAGGTATATATTTTCGGTTAAGTCTTTCACGTCGTCAACGAGAATATTTTTGCCATTTTTGGGATAAATTTTCACGTCGGCGTGGCTACTTCTTTGGCAATTTTGACATTTCCCGCAAGGTTTAATGTCACCCGTGCAAAGGAGAAATTTCGCATAGCACAGAGAAAAGTTATTCAAAAACAACTCGTCTTCGGTTTCAAACATAAGGACGCTTATGTTTTGATGAGATTTCACGATATTTTGAAATTGCGCATTGTTTATAATTAAGTCTTCGAACTCATTCATAGATTTAGTGTAGCATAAGATGAGAAGTTTTACAAATAAAAAAGGAGCGGGAACCCGCCCCTATATTTGTTTGCTTTCAATTAGACTCTGATGCCAAGCACTTTTAGACGAATGGTGGCGTTGTTGTTTTGTGGCAGAATTATGCTCACATTGTCACCCGCTTTCTTGCCGAGCAGTGCTTTGCCGACGGGACTGTTGTTGGAAATAAGACCCTTGGCGGGGTCGCTCTCCGTTTCGCCCACGATTTTATATTCAAATTCGTCGTTATAGTCGAGGTCTTTTAGTTTCACAAAACACCCGACGTTCACAGTTTTGGCGTCCAGTTTGTTCTCGTTTATGATTTTGCCAAAGCGAAGTTTGCTCTCAATCTCGGCGATTTCGTTTTCTACCATCGCTTGCTCTTCCTTTGCTGAATCATATTCGGCGTTCTCGCTAAGGTCTCCAAAATCTCTGGCGATGCTAATTCTCTTTGCAATCTCTTCGCGTTTTTCGCTCTTTAAATAGTCAAGGCGCTGTTGCAAAGCCTTGTGACCTTCTTTTGTAAAAAATATTTCTTCTTCCATTGCGTTTTCCTCCTGCAATTTATTTTAAAAAAACGGCAGCACCACGCGGAAAATTTAATCCCAGCGAATACAACCCTTCCTCAAAATCTTTATAATATTAGAATAGTTTTAAAAAAATATTTTGTTACTTTTCTAATATCGATTGAGTATAATGACTAAACTATTTTATGTCAAGAGTTTTTTCGCTATTCAATTTATTTGTGAAATTTGCTTATTTTATTTGGATTTTTTTGATATACTATTTTTCAAAAGTACTGGTGAGGGACAAATGGTTAGAATTTGGGCAAAGGTTATGAAGGATGATGCGATAGTAAAAAGCACAGTTTACGAGCGAGAACGCGAATTTGAAGTGGACGATTTTTTTGAATATTTAACGGACATTTGTCACACGCTCGACCTCGCAACTCCCATTCTTCTCGCCAAACATGTGTATTATTTCGTGGCGTTTAACACAACTAAGTTTATCGGGGAAGATTTTACGGAAGAGATTAATTTTGACTCACTTGTCATCGAGGACGCGTCTGTAATTTAGGCATATAATAGACTAAGCGCGCGAGAGTAAGGAGTAAATAAACTTGACAATAAACGCCTTTGTGTGCAAAAATAAATTAAGGAAATAATATTATGAAATTGTATAATTCACTGACGAGAACAGTCGAAGAGTTTGTGCCAAGAGACCCAAGTGAAGTCAAAATTTACACCTGTGGACCTACCGTTTATCACTTCGCGCATATCGGCAATTTGAGATCGTATCTTATGGAAGATTTGCTGGTTCGAGCGCTAAAATTTGCGGGATATAATGTGAAGCGCGTAATGAATATAACCGACGTGGGGCACCTGAGTGGTGACGCCGACGAGGGCGAAGACAAGATGATTGTGGGCGCAAAACGCGAACACAAAAGCGTAAAAGAGATTGCAGAATTTTACACTCAGGCGTTTTTTGAAGACATAAAGGCTCTTAATATTTTGATGCCGGACGTGGTGGAACCTGCCACGAATTGCATTGACAGTTATATAAAAATAATTAGCGGACTGCTAGGCAAAGGGTTTGCTTATCAAGCGGGTGGGAACGTTTATTTTGACACGAGTAAACTCGAAAAATATCACATTTTTTATAGCTTTGACAAGGACGATTTGAAAGTGGGCGTTCGTGACAGCGTGGACGAAGATAAGAGCAAGCGTAGCCCAAACGACTTTGTGCTATGGTTCACGAAGTCGAAATTTGAAAATCAATCTCTTTTGTGGGACAGTCCATGGGGCGTGGGGTATCCCGGGTGGCACATTGAATGTTCGGGCATTGCGCTTAAACACCTTGGCGAATATGTGGATATTCACTGCGGGGGCATTGACAACGCCTTCCCTCACCACACCAACGAGGTGGCACAGAGTGAAGCGTATCTAGGGCATGAATGGTGTCACACTTGGATGCACGTGTTGCACCTTGTGACAAACTCCGGCAAAATGAGCAAGTCTTCTGGCGAGTTTTTGACTTTAAAAGTTTTCTGTGACAAGGGTTACACTGCTATGGAATATAGGTTTTTTTGCCTTGAGTCGCACTACAGAAAACCACTTGTGTTCTCGTATGACATTATTGACAATTCGGCGCGCGCCTACAAAAAATTGCTACGTCGCGTGGCAGGAATTAAGGACGAGGGCGAGATGCAAAGTGACAAATTTGCGGAGTATCGCGAGAAATTTTTAGGCGCAATTAATGACGATTTGAATTCGTCTATGGCACTGACCATTTTGTTTGACGTTCTTAAAGACGAAAATGTTTCGGGGAAAACAAAACTGGCGCTCGTGAAAGATTTTGACGAAGTGTTGGCGCTTGACTTGCTAGCGGGCGAACAAATACAAAACGAAATCACTCTAACCGACGAGGAAATTTTGGAGAAGATATCACAAAGAGCACAGGCAAAACAGGCAAAAGATTATGCAACGGCGGACAAAATTAGAGAGTATCTATCAAGTCACAATGTGAGTATTTCCGACACAAAAGACGGGACGACTTTCACGAGAATTTAATTGAATACACGCACAAAAAAACTCCATTTTTATGGAGTTTTTTATTTTATAACACAAGTTTTTTTTAGGAATTTAACATATAAAAAAGGTTTAAAAGTTCATAGTTGAAATTATAGTCGGCGGACAGAGCGTCATCGAGTTTTACGTCGATTATGGTGTTGTTTTTGATGCCAATAGCGCGGTTTTTCACGCCGTCTTCGAGAAGAGTTATGGCGTGGACGCCAAACTGCATAGCAAGAGTTTTGTCCTCCACAGATGGTTCGCCACCGCGCTGAATGTAGCCGACAACAGAATATTTTATGTCAGTCTTCGTGACACGCGAGAGTTTTTCGGCAAGGTCCTTCACGTCAAACATTTTTTCGGCGATAACGACGGTTGGTGGGCGATGTTTTTCGCGAACGCATTTAAGCGCTTTGTCCATTATTTCTTTTTCTGTGACAGGTTTTTCGGGAACGGCAACGATGTCGCATGCTGTGGCAGCGGCTGTGTATAACGCAATATCCCCACAAAAACGCCCCATAACTTCGAACACAACTCCCCTATCCATAGCGTCCATAGTTTGCTGGACTTTCTCGATATATTCGCAGGCGTTGTTCACGGCGGTGTCAAAACCAAGGCATTTGTTGGTGTATCTTAGGTCATTATCGATGGTAGCAGGAATACATAGGACATTTATGCCACACTGAGAGAGGAGTTTCGCGCCGTGATAAGATCCGTCGCCACCTATAACGATTATGGCGTCTATGTGCTTTGAAAGTATATTTTTGACACACTTTTCAAGAACTTCTGGGTCGTTTTTAAAGGCTTCAAAACGCGATGTTTTGAGAATTGAACCTCCAAGGGACGAGATGTTTTCGACGACGTCGGGGGTTAGTTCTGCAAAACTGCCTTCAAAGAGCCCTCGAAATCCGCGCAAAACTCCGTAGATTTTAATGTTTCTGTCTTGTGCCACGCGAACAAGAATGTTGACTGTGGCGTTCATCGCCTGACAATCACCACCGCTGGTTAATACTGCAACTTTTTTTAATTCCATTTGTGTTTCTCCCTTACATAAATTTTATGTTGTTTTCGTCTAATATTGCATTAAGTTCGTTGAGTAAATAGTTATTTGGGTTTACGAGCAGATTTAGTTTGAACGCGCTTCCCGTTCCTAAGCATCTCACCATAACGGGAATATCGCCGGGGTAGTTTTTAAAAATGGTCAAAATGTTGGCGTGTAGGACGCCGTTTGTCGTGTCATATTTGAGATATAGCGTCTTTGTGGCTTCTTTTTTTTCTATTTTGTCGTGGGTTTGTATGTTGTCGCCGTCCAAAAAACTTATACGGTCGGCGATTATCATTTTTGAATTGTCGTCGCGAACGGAGACTTTGCCGTCAATTTTTACAAGTGCGTCTTCCACTACGCGACCGGTGTTGTTTGAATATACGCGTGGGGGAATCATCACTTCAAAAGTTCCAAAAAGGTCCTCTACCTTGACAATTGCCATTTCGTGGTTGCCCACTTTTGTGTACATTTTTTTCACTTCTTCCATACTACCGCCACAAGTGACGCGGTCGCCCGTTTTTAGGCTCTCACTTTCAAGGTTTTCCGCCTCGAAAACTCCCTCGTCTGCGCTTTCTTCGACTATGGCATCATTATGCGAAATCATACTAGCATTGAAGGAAAACTTGTTGAATTCATCAAGGAAATTGTCGAGAGGGTGACCCGAGAGGTATATCCCGAGCACTTGCTTTTCAAACTTGAGTTTAGTTTGTTTGGTATATTCGGGCATATCGGGAATTTCCACAAAATTCTTTTTTGCACCTGAAAACAGGTCGTCAAACAGCGTGGTTTGCCCCGAGATTTTTGTCTTATTATCCTTTGAGACAATGTCCAAAACGCGCTCGTAAACACTCATCATTTGAGAGCGTTTTAAAGAAAAACAGTCACAAGCACCGCTTAAAATCAAACTTTCAAGACATCGCTTGTTCATATTTTTCCCCTGCGTTCGCTCCACAAAATCGTAGAAATCGGCAAACTCCCCGTGCTCTTCGCGCTCCTTTACGAGTTCGTCCACGACGCCGACGCCGACGTTTTTGAGTGCCGCGAGACCAAATCGAATGGAGGCGTTTTCCACGCTGAAATACGTCTTACTCTTGTTGACATCTGGAGGTAAAACTGGAATATTATTTTGCTTTGCGTAGACGGTATATTTCTTTATTTCGTCGATGATTGCGATGCGGTTGTTTAGAACTGCAACCATAAATTCGACGGGATAGTAACATTTTAGGTAGGCGGTTTGATAGGACAAATAGGCGTAGGCGGCGGCGTGGGATTTGTTGAAAGCGTATTTGGCGAAGTCCTCCATATCGGCAAAGACTTTGCGCGCGACCTCCTCGGGAACGCCCTTTTTGAGAGCGCCGGGGATACTATTCACTCCCTTTGGATCGACCCAGCCGAAGATAAATTTTTCCTTCTCCGCCTCCATTTTGTCGACCTTTTTCTTGCCCATAATACGACGCACCATATCGGCTTGACCTAAAGAATAGCCCGCCATTGCTTGCACAATCTGCATAACTTGTTCTTGGTAAACGATGATGCCGTAGGTTGCTTCGAGAATTGGCTTTAGACATGGGTGGTCATATTTTATGCGCGCCAAATTATGTTTGTTTGCGACATAGTCGTCGATATATTTCATTGGACCCGGGCGATAAAGCGAAATTCCGGCGATGATATCTTCCAAACTGTCAGGGCGAAGTTTCTTCATAAAGCGTTTCATTCCGCCACCTTCAAGCTGGAAAATGGCGTCCGTTTCTCCAGAACCTATGAGTTTGAAAACCTCGGCGTCTTCATATTCCATATTATAAAAATCGATGTCGCGGTGGTGTATTTCCGTTATAAGTTTCAAAGTTTGGTCTATATCGGTGAGGGTTCGAAGTCCCAAAAAGTCCATTTTGAGAAGTCCCAAATCTTCGAGTTCGACCATCGAAAATTGCGTGGCGATTTCGTCACTGTTTTTGCAAAGTGGCACGAAAGAATCGACAGAGTCGGGGGCAATAAGGACGCCACAAGCGTGTGTGGACGCCTGACGTGGCATACCTTCAATCTTGATGCTCATATCAATAATTTTGCGCATTTTGTCATTTTCTTCGTATACTTTGCGCAGGTTTGGAATTATATATTTATCGCTTGCGGATTCTCCCGTGGTGCCAAAATAATACTTTAAAACTGGCGGGGATTTTATGCCGTCAGGTAATTTGAAAGGAATTTCTTTGCAAATTTTGTCGGCGTCGGCAAGTGGATTTCCGAGGACGCGGTTGACGTCTCGTATGGCGTTTTTGGCTGCCATAGTGCCGAATGTACCTATAAATGCGACATTTTCTTCGCCATATCGGCGTTTTACATATTCTATTACTTCGTTACGGCGGTTGTAGCAAAAGTCCACATCAAAGTCGGGCATAGACACGCGTTCGCGGTGAATAAATCGCTCGAAAAGTAGGTTATATTTTATTGGGTCAACGCGCGTGATTCCCGTTGTGTATGCGACTATACTGCCCGCCCCACTGCCACGTCCAGGACCGACGGGAATATTATTTTTGCGGGCGAAATTTATGTAGTCCCACACAACGAGGAAATATTCCACGAATCCTTGCTCTTTAATAAGCGACAATTCAAAATCGGCACGATCTTGTATTTCGGGGGTGATGACGGGATAGCGTTCTTTTAAACCGTCATAGCAGAGTTTTTTTAGGTATTCGTAAGCGGTCATACCCTCGGGAACGTATTTTGGAATGTAATTTTCGTTGTCGTTTAGCGTGCAGTCTGGTGGCATTTTTGCCATCAAGTCTCTATCTTTGTGGCTCTTGGCTTTTAGGGTGACGAGGCACTTGTCGGCAATTTCTTGCGTGGTGTCTAAGGCTTCTGGATAGGCGCCCAGCACTTCCTCCATTTCCTCGCGAGTTTTCACATAAAATTCGTCGGTGCCAAACTTCATTCTGTTCGTGTCACTGACGAGTTTGCCAGTGCCTATGCACAAAAGGACGTCCTGCATTTCGGCGTCTTCACGGTTTATGTAGTGGACGTCGTTGGTTGCTACGGTTTTGACGCCTAATTCTTTTGCGAGGCGGTTAAGGGGTTCTAGTATTTCAATTTGTTCGCTTAGGCGGTGGTTTTGCAGTTCTATATAAAAGTCGCCGTCGGCAAACATATCTTTTATGCGACGACCGAGTTTTAACGCCTCATCATATTGGCGGTGCAGGAGTAGTTGTGGGATATGCCCAACAAGGCAGGCACTGAGGCAAATGATGCCCTCTGCGTGTTTTGAAAGTGCATCATAGTCTATTCTAGGTTTGTAGTAGAAGCCCTCGCGACAGGCGATAGCGCTGAGTTTCAGCAAGTTTTGATAGCCGACGTTATTTTTTGCAAGGAGCACTATATGCCCCATATCCGACTTGTCCTCTTTGCGGTGGCGGTCGTGGACGATATAAAATTCACAGCCGAGAATTGGCTTGATTCCGTTTTTGTAACATTCGGCGAAGAAGTGCATAACCCCCGCCATGGAGCCGTGGTCGGTGATGGCACAGGCGTTTGCGCCCTGCTCTTTCACGGTTTTCACCAGTTTTTTAATTCTGGCGGCGCCGTCTAAGAGACTATATTCCGTGTGGACATGCAAGTGAACAAAATTCTTCATATACTACCCGTCTTCGTTTTCTTTGGTTTTTTTTCTATGTTTTCGGCAATTTTTAGTATTCTTTTAAACTGGTGATTCACACCACTTTTAGTTATAGGGTCTCTTAACATCTTTGTCAAGTTTTCAAGCGATTCGCTGGGGTGAGAAAGACGAAGCAAGCATAATTCCCTTAGGTTTTCGGGGAGGGAGTCGAGACCTACGGTGTCGCGGATTTTTTTTATCGCCTGCGTTTGTTTTAGCCCTGCGTGGACGGTTTTTGTAATGTTGGCATTTAGGCAGTTGTTTTGGCGGTTTATATTATTTCTGACTTCGCGGACTGTCATTTCGTTTTGCAATTTTAGAAGTCCACGAACGGCGCCAACAGTTGCAAACAAGTCGCTGACTTTTTCTGCCTCTTTTATATACAAAATGTGCAGGTTTTTGCGCGTGCTTTTGGTGTTTGTGATGCCTACCAAAAATAAAAGGTTAGAAAATTCGAGGGCAAAAGTCTCGCTAGTGAACACAAATTCCCAGTGGTAACCACAAAAATTTCGGCGGTTTTTCTCGCGATTTTCGCCAAGCACAATGTTGGAGGTGGACGCCGTTGCAAACACCCCTTTGACGTAGGATTTCGCGCAACAATCGTTTTCTATTATGTGTTCGTCTAGGGCGAGTTCCAACGAAGAGGAGTTGTCCATATTAAACTTCGCGAGACCGCAATCGAAGAGAATTCGGCTCGTGATTTTCTCGGGAAGTGTGATGATATAACGCGGAGTTTTGTTGATGTTTAACTCGGTGTCAAGGTGACATTCGGCGGTTTCGCCATAGAGAGTGTGCAGGATTTGGTTTATTTTTGGGAACACATTTTCGATGTCCGTGCGAAGAATAATGCGAAGAGCACTTCCGTTTTTACTTAGTTGCCCACAAGAATGAATGACGGCAGAAAGAAGCGCCAATTTGCAACATTCGTTTTCAATATGGCTCTCTAAAACTTCGTTTTTCACTTCGTGTGCAAAAGACATTTCGTCCTCCCTTTTTTTACTTTAAAATTTCCACTTCTGTTTCTAGCATTATACCAAACTTTTCATAAACTGTCCTTGAAATTTTATCAATTAGTTTCAAAACTTGGCAAAATGTTGCCTTGCCATTAGTATTAATGATAAATCCGCAATGCTTATTTGATATCTGCGCATTTTTGTATTTTAGCCCTTTTAGACCGCACATTTCAATCATAACGGGGGCACAGTTCTGGGGCGGTTTTTTGAACACACTTCCCGCATTATATGTGCCATATGGTTGCGAAGCGAGGCGCTTTTCGAAGGTAGTGGAGCACAGTTTGTCAACGCACTCGGGGGTGGATTTTTTGAGAGTGAATTCAACTTTTAAGATAATGAAATGCGTGTTTGAGAAAATACTGTGACGGTATGAAAAGCCCAGCGATTTTAGCGATTTTTTGTAGATTTTGTCGCCGTCGGTGTAGAATACTGTGTGCACAACGTCCGCCATTTGTCCGCCAAAACTGCCGGCGTTCATTTTGACAGCGCCACCCACCGTGCCGGGAATTCCGTAACTCCATTCAAGACCCGAGAGCCCCAGTTTTGTGGCAAAATTATTTAGGGCAAACATATTCACGCCAGCACCACAAATGATGCGTTCGTCTTTTACTAAGATATCTTTTAGCATTAGTTTTAGGACGACTTTGTTAAATCTTTTGTCGCTGGCGAGCAGATTACTGCCGTTGCCGACGACGAAATATTCCACCATATTTTTGCGACAAAGTTGGAGGATTTTTAGGAGTGCGGTGACTGAACGAACCTCTATGTATGCGCGAATTTTCCCGCCGATTTTTATCGTCGTAAGATTTTTGAAAGTTTGACTGTGTGAAATTTTTACTTTCGGCAGAAATATTTTCATATCTTGGTAAAATTTTCTAAAAGAG
>CAYJEF010000017.1:0-10024 GCA_964369125.1 uncultured Christensenella sp. | reverse complement strand
TTTTTTGATAGTGTCCAGTAAGGGGTTCGAACGGAGCGTAAAGAAAACTTGCCTTTTGCGAACTATCAATTTTCATTCAAAAATATTAAAAATTTTTGAATGAGACTCTTAAAAAGAAGGGGGAGTGGGAGGGGAAACTAAAATGCAGTTGCAGAGCAAAGTTTGCTTTGCGAACAACGCGAAATTTTTGTTGCCACCCCAGTTAGCGAGTGGCGTGATAGCATTACGAAATATATTTTTGGTGTAACACTGTTCAAATAATATGTTTGTTGCGAGCAAAATTATTACAAGCGGAGCGAATCCCGTCATATCAAAAAAGGCACTCCGTTTGGGGTGCTTTTTTTAATTTTAATTGACCAAAGTTTATTATTTGTTTTATAATACAAATATTAAAAATAAAAGTTTTGGAGGAAAAATTGAAAAAAGGAAATAATTTATTCTATTCTCTCTTGTTCGTTTTCTTATTTATTACTAGTTTTGTATGCGTTAATGTAATAAGTTCACAATCTCTGCAATCCTATGCAAAAACAGCAGAATACATAAACATTACCAAAACAAATTCCCCCCTTACCCCTATGGTAGGAGGTGGTGGCGAAGTTACGCAATACACCGTATCGTTTGATGCAAACGGTGGAGAGGGGACTATGAGTAATCAAACCTTTTCAAGTGAAGTAGCACAAAATTTAACTTTAAACAATGGCTCAATAACAAAACTAGGTTATTTGTTTAATGGTTGGTCGACAAGTCAAACTGGCGACGCAATGTATTCAGACGGACAGTCATTCACGACAACTGGCAATGTTATTCTCTACGCTGTTTGGATTTTAAATGAATATACAATCACTTTTGTTGCAAACGGCGGAACGCAAACTTCCTCAATAACCCAAGCGTATAATTCAACCCTCGAACTGCCCACCCCAACACGAGACGGCTATACATTTGCTGGTTGGTATCTTGACGAAGACCTAACGGAAGTCGCAGACCTTTTGGTGATGGGAGCAGGGAACATCACTCTTTACGCCAGTTGGACAAAACAGGAAAGTCCAAGCAATATCACGTTGTATGTAATACTAGGTGTTTGCCTCCTAGCAATAGCCACAGTCTTGCCAATTGTTATTATTAAAACAAGAAAAAAGAAACAAAAACCTGAGCAAAAATAAAATATAAATAAAAAATAAAATCATAAATCTCTTGGTGTTGATTACTTTGTATAAGTAAAATTTACTAAGAGATTTTTTTATATTCACAAAATTTCTTTTGAAAATCCCAAATAAAAATATTGCAAAGCGGCCGTGTTTGTGGCAAAATTAAGTTAAGAGGTGAAAAATGTTTATTGCAATTGACGGCCCAGACGGCACAGGGAAAACTATGCTGTCAAAAATGCTTACAGAGAGGTTGATTGCCAAAAATTTTCCAGCAATCCACACTTTCGAGCCAACTTCTTCGCCAACCGGCAAGAAAATTCGCGAGATAATAAAGACAAATTCAGACCCCAAAATGGTGCTAGATTTGTTTTTGCAAGATAGACAAGAGCATTTGAAAGACGTGATAATCCCAGCAGAGAAGGAAGGGAAAATAATCGTTTGTGACAGATACAAACTTTCCACCATTTGCTATCAAGAAAATATAGACAATTCGACCGAGGATTTGGTTGAGAAAAGTCGTGACCATATAGCCCCCGACGTATATTTTGTAATGTATTTTGACGACAAGGATATTGACGTTATAACGCAAAGAATACAAACGCGAAGCGGAGCGCGTGACGTGTATGACACCAAAGAATGGGTCCTTAAAATGAACAATAAATTCAAGCAAATGAAGCACTATTTTAAAGACCTAATATATATAAATTCCAACCAACCCGTGGAAGATATTTTGTCCCAAATGCAAAAAGAAATTGAAAAACGACTGCAAAAAAATAATGAGATTTCGTCTCATTATCTTGAAAAATAAATTTAAAATTTAGCCCATAAGTCCGGCGGATTGTCTCACCATATCTTCCACCACAATATCATAAATTTCCCCAAGCGACGCACAATATTTAAGCATATCCCATGGTTCATTGGTGTGGAAGTGGATTTTTATAAGTTCGCTGTCGCCCACAACCAGCAAGCAATCACCCACAAGGTGAGAATTAAAATGCGCCTTAATTTTGTCCTCGTCCAAGTTTTTGCCTTCAATCAGCAATTGAGTGTCATAGCGGTAGTTGATTTCTTCGTCGTCTTCCATAATATGTTCTCCCTTTTCTCGTGCAAAACTCCTGCCATATTAAACTCACGCCCCGCACAAATTAATCTCATACATTTTAGCAAACTATAACAATCTTGGTCAAACGAATATTAAAAATAAATAGTAAAAATAATAATCAGCGCACACCGCGCGATGTTATAAAAAAATGTTTACTAGTCAAAAAATATATGCTAATATACCATTGTTGCAAAAATAGACACAAAAGGGAAAAGTTTCTATGTCAGAAGAAATAAAAAAAATAACTGATAAAAAACCTGATGAGACTAGTATTTTAGAGAATAAAAAAGAGCAAAACGATACTGTTATAGTGGAAAATGTTCCAAACTCTCAAAATGCCAAATCCACATCAACTGAAAACAACCCTGCGACGGACAACAATCACGCAACAACGATAGCACCAGCGAAAAACAAACGCTCGCTCGGTTCACTCCTTGGTTTTGACGAGATTAAAGGTTCTTTCAAACGAACCAAAGAACAAAACAAAGACGTCAAAAAATTCGCAATTTTGGGCGTAATATTTTCGCTTTGTTCCGTGGCACTAGTCTATCCTTGCTTCTATGGTGGGATCGCTACTTTCAATTTTTTGGTTAGTGCACTCTTCGTCGCGCTTGGCACAGCATTTTCTGGCAATATCGTTTTAATTTTTTTAATTGGAATGATCGCCGCTGCCATTCTTGCCATATTTGCAATCGCCCTATTTCTTTTGCCACTCGGTCTTGCATTATTGTCGTTAATACTTCCTATAGTGCAACTGGTTTTAAACAGAAAATGGTGGGGCTGGGTATCGCTTGTTATTGGGGTTTGTGCGATACCTTCCTGTATTTTAGTGCTTATGGCACTGCTTCAAACCTTATGAAGCACCCTTGGGGATATAGTTTATTCGGTAAAACAGAGCGTTCGCAACGCTCAAAGACGAGTTCGAATCTCGTTATCTCCACCATCGCTACGCTCTTGCAGGGCGACACAAAAAAGTTTACGCGGGCACGCCTGACGGCTAACCGCTACTTTTTTGTTTCTCCCGCATACCCTCTTCTGTTTAGAGGCTCCATTCAAAAATATCTTACTTAAAGATAATAAAAATCCCTATAAAAACGTTTATTGCGAAATTTTATTGCAATAAACTTATTTATTTTCTCGCCCATACTCACAAAACATTTTGAAAAAATATAATTCATATATTATAATATACAAAGATAGATATACTAAATTTGGGAGGATTTTTAAATGAATGAAAACTCCTTTAACATCACACCCAGCACGATTGGCTACATAATCTCCGGCGTGATTGGTCTGATTTTATTAATTTCCGCCATAACGGGTTTTAAACGCGGGCTAGGTAAAGCGATGTTCCGTTTTCTTTGGGTGCTCGTAACAGTCGTCATTTTGTTTTTTATAACACCCTCTGTTTCCTCGTGGTTAAACAACTTTGACCTGTCAAGTTACGGGCTAAACATCTTTGGCGAAGTTAATAAACTAAGCGACATTGGGCTAAATATATTTCACAATATGGGGCTTACGGAGTATATGGACAATAGTCCCGCGCTCCTTGATTTTGCCAGCAATATTTCCGTCATAATCTTGAACATTCTCGTCTTTATCTTGTTGTTTTGGCTTACGAAATGGATTCTTGGCATACCATACGCGATAATTTCAGCAAAAACCTTCGACAAAAACAAGAAGGAATTAAAAAAGTATAAAAAGAAAATCAAAGATTTAAAACGCAAAGGTCTAGACGTAAACGAAACCGCCGATGAAAGCCCACTTCTTTTGGAACAAACGAACAAACATAGGGTTCTTGGAATGTTGTTTGGCGTTCTGCTTGGTTTTATCATTTGTATATCCACATTATTCCCACTTGTGGGGATAAATTCGCTATATCAAGAGGTCTACGCCAGCATAACCACCACAAATGAGGAGGACGAAGAAGTCCCCTATCTTTCCACCGCCATCGACGCCGAAACCAGCGCCTATATAAACAGCTACGAAAACTCCATCGGCGCGCTTGTAATGAAATACACAGGTATGAGTTTTATGTCCAACTTTATATTTGACTCTATGGCGCAAACGAGCGCGGGTGGGCAAAATATTGCGCTGTCAAACGAAGTCACAGTCGCTTTAAACGTCTATAAACGCGTGATGACGATAGAGGAAATTGTCAGCGACATCGACAATGCCAGCCAGCAAGACCTTACGCTTGCGCTTACATATGCAAAAGAAATTTTTATAATCACCGACAGGAGCGTTGCCTTAAGCGCTTTTGGCGACGACCTTTTGCCATATATTATTGAAAAAGAGTTTATCAACAAAACCGACGTCACAATAAATATCGGCGACGAAGACTATACGGATATGATAAAAGAGGCGTATAACAACTTCAAACTCACGAACACAGTAAACGTTGCGAACATAAAAGCCCAAGTGGAAGCCATCATTGACATTGCCTCGCTCCTCAACAAAAATGGACTTGTCTTGCCGATGATAAGGCAAGAAATTTCCTCGCCAACCGATGCGCTTGATATGCTTTCAAACAACGTCGTGAATTCCACCACTTTCGCCGAAAATTTGGTAAACTATATATATAACATCACAATGTTCAACCATAAATATTCTGAATTCATCGACTCTTTCGTAGAAATGGGTTTTGAGTCTGCCGGCATCACAGGCTTTACCAGCAAGAGTGATATGACGGACTTAAAAGACTCCCTAAAAACGATTATCAAAAACATATTGTATATTATGAAAGCGGTAAATAGTCACCCCGATTTCGACTTTGGCACCGAACAAACTGCATACGATACTTTAAGTTATGCGGGCGAAGCGCTAGACGCCGTGATAGGCAACATTATTTCCGAGGAAAGTTATAATAGCCTGCTCGATTTCATTGAAAATAAACTAACGGAAGAAGCCACGGATTTTGGCGATATTACAACGGTTTTCGCAGAGTTTAGGGCAGTAGAGAGTTGGAAGACAGAACTCAAAAGCCTTGCGCCACTCTATAACACAATCGTGAAAATAGTCACCAAAAACGAGAATACAAACGGCGTGGAATACTCAAAGGAACTAGATTTTGAAAAGATTCTTGACGAGGAATTTCCTCAACTTTACGACATCGGGCTCGCCCTCCAGCAAACCGTTGGTGGTGGCAGTTCAAAAATTATTACAAACGAAAATATCCGAAATATTTTTGTAATTCTCCTTAACAGACTAAACGACGAAGGAGAGTCCACTACTGAATTTCTCGACGATATCATTGTCGAAGACGCCGACGGCAACAAAACAATAAGGACTCTTATTTTAGACAATATTTGGGACACGACAGAGGAAGAAACTGCGATTGAAAATTGGGGCAACGAACTCAAATATTCGCTTACGCTAATTTCAAAAGTAAGTGATATCATCTCGGACTTCGACAGCGCTCGAATTTCATCTGCCGAGAACACTGAACTTGCCGAACTTGGGGAAGCAATTGACGACGCAATAGCAAACACCAAACTATTTATGTCAAACAAAACTATGCGTGCTTTTATGGAATATTTCCTCGACGAACGTCTAGGCGACGAGTCACTTTCCGGCGAACTTAACACCATTTTTACAGACCAAAATTTCTTCGATGGCACAACTAGCGTTAAAGATAGAATCCTTCAAAACATATACAATATCAACCTGGGCGAGTCGCAGATTAACAGTTGGGAAAATGAATTCTCATACCTAAAACGGCTTTTCGCTTCCGACGTCGATGCAGAAGACAACACCGAGAAATTGACGAAAGTCGGCAAACTATTTGACGATATTGCGCTTAGTAAAATGATTGACAGGGAGATTGTCAAACAAATAATCACGCATTACATTGACATCAACACTCAAACTGCAGAATTTTCGGGTGGACTAACGGGCGAAGATAGTCCAGTAGGAATGATAATGAACATAATCTCTGCGGAAGAAATGGTAGATGGCGAATACAAAATCAAATATGAGAGCGAACTAGGCAAATTGCTTGGACTCGTCGACGTCCTCTCCGATACTTATATTGACGGGGAAGAGACTGCAGAACGCAATAAGTTCTACGCAATCGGCGACTATCTTAATACGTTGTTTGAAACGAATGTATTAACAGGTGTTTTAACAGAAAATAGTTACCTTTTAACCCGTCAAGTCATAAACGAGTTTTTGATATATTATATCCACACCTTTATTGTGACGGACGCGAGTTTGCAAAATGTGATAGACCAAATGCCATACGACACAAACGCACTAAACGAAATCACGAGTTATAAAACAGAGTTTAGACTACTACTAGATGTGGTCGACAAAATGAAAGACTCCACGGCAACTTTACAGCAAATAGGAGAAACAATCAACAACGTGCGACAACAAAACTCGCATTTCATCACTAAAACTGCTGTAGACGATTTGATAGAGATTTACATTTCTTCAAAAGTGCAAGAAGAATGGGCAGACGAAGCGGGTATCGTAAACGTTATTGCACTAATAAATGAAAATATTAAAAATAGCAATGTAGACCCAAACGCTGTAGGTCACGATTACAACGCTTTGTTTGCGGAACTGTCAACTATCAGCGATTATTTTGTTCAATTTAGCGCCATTGACAGTAAATCTTCCGCGCAGTTTGAAAATAACGAGAATGTCGGCACAAGGCTCGACTCCGTTCGCGCAATGATCTTTGCTGGTGGCACTAACGTCGCAAAAGAACTCGCCGGAATATTTATTGACAAAATCAAGAGTTATGTTGTTCAAGAGTCAGTCTCGGCAGGGCATTCGGAAACATACGGTGAAGGTTTTGTGGACAATATTTTGGTAAGTTTAGAATATTTATTTATGAATTTCGACGTTGAAGGTGTAACTCCACAACCTACCCACCTAGCACAAGACTATTATGAAGATCTCTTCACAGATATTTTAGCAATCAACGTAAATCCATAACTTCCACTTGAAATTTTGACAAATAGTGCTAGAATGAACATATAAAAATACACTAAGGGAGAAAATTATGAAAGATAGAGTTCTCAAAAAAGTAATAAATCTGGATACTTTCGAACAAAAATACACCGCAAAACTTAAAAAAGAAGGCAAAGACGAACCCACTCCAACTCAAACTCTGTGTGAATACACCAAATATCTCGACGAAAGACTTGACGAAAAGGGTTATGCTGCCTACTTCGCCCTAAGCACTCAAGAGAGTGAAAACGAAAAATGCATTACTCTTTACAGTTCATTTCATTATGCAAAAGCAGAATTGAAACGCTATAACCTAAGTGATGTAAACGGTGTGGACATTTTTATCTCTCATTCAAGGAAATCTGACATATGGAAAACTTTTCCAGAGCACTTCAAAGTTCCAAAGGAAGAATTGCTCCTCCTAACGCACATTGCATTTCCAAAAACAGAGCAGGACAAAAACTATTTTGAAGACATTATGCCAAAAGAAAAAGAAATGTCAATTGGCTAATAACATAAAATTTTACACACAATATAAAGGACTTTTGCAAAAAAGTCTTTTTATTTTTTTAAAAATTGTGATAGAATATTTGACAATAAATTGGAGACAAATATGAAGCAAATCGACATTAAACAATTATATCTAAAGAAACAAGACCTTCAAAACACCGACGTTGAAGTGGGCGGTTGGGTGAGAAGTACTCGTGACAACAAAAACTTTGGGTTTATAGACCTAAACGACGGCACGTGCTTCAAAGGTGTGCAAATAGTTTTCACTCCTGAAAGTTCAAAAAATTATGACGAAATCACCAAACTCAATGCCGGCAGCAGCATTCGTTGCCACGGGACTTTTGTTTTGACGCCAGAGAACAAACAACCTTTTGAAATAAAAGCAAAGAGTATTGAAATAATATCCAAAACTGGTGCAGACTATCCGCTTCAAAAAAAAGGTCATTCTTTGGAATTTTTGCGGGACCAAGCATACCTTCGCCCACGTACTAACCTCTTTAACGCCGTATTCCGCGTTCGCAGTGAGATTGCCTACGCTATCCACACATTTTTCAAACAAGAAAACTTTGTATATACCCACACCCCCATTTTAACAGGTGCCGATTGCGAGGGTGGGAGCGACGTTTTTAGGGTAACGACCCACAATTTCTATGACAAAGAGAAAATGAAAACAGCCACTCCAGAAAATGATTTTTTTGGCAAAAACGTATTTTTGACTCCAACGGGACAACTTGAAGGCGAAGCGCTTGCGCTTGCGTTCTCGCGAATTTACACCTTTGGACCAACGTTCCGCAGTGAAAACAGCAACACCCCTCGCCACGCCAGCGAGTTTTGGATGATTGAGCCCGAAATGGCGTTTTATGACCTAACTGACAATATGACCCTCATTGAAAAAATGGTAAAATATCTCATAAAATATTTTTTCGAAAATTGTCCCGACGAAATCGAATTTTTTAATAATTTCGTTGACAAAGGTTTAAAAGAACGCCTAACACACGTCCTAAACAGCGAATTTGTGCATTTGCCATACACCGAAGCAATCAAGATTTTAGAAAAAGAAAACGATAGGTTTGAATACAAAGTGGCTTGGGGAGTTGACCTTCAAAGCGAACACGAGAGATATCTCACCGAGCAAGTTTTCAAAAAACCTGTGTTTTTAACCGATTTCCCCCGTGATTTCAAAGCGTTTTATATGAGATTAAATGATGACAAAAAGACTGTTGCCGCTTGCGACTTGCTTGTTCCTGGCATCGGTGAAATAGTAGGCGGAAGCCAAAGGGAAGAGCGCCTTGATGTCCTATTCGACCAACTCAAATTCCACAAACTTAAAGAAAAAGACTACGAGTGGTATATCAACTTGCGTCGCTTCGGTGGCGTCGTCCATAGTGGTTTCGGGCTCGGCTTCGAACGAGTTTTAATGTATCTCACAGGTGTTGGCAACATTCGCGACGTGTCCATTTTCCCACGAACTCCAAAAAACTGCCTATATTAACGCTCCGTTTTACAGGTGACACAAAATTTCCTTACGAAATTATTTGTACCCCTGAAAAATACCTATACTTTAGTATATATAATATAGATATAATCCTATTTAAAATAACAGTCTTGCAACAAAAAACATTCTTATGACTGTTTTTTTAATTTTGCCAACAAACAAATATCACTTTTTGTTCCAAAATTTCTTGAAAAAATTATTGGAACAACACCTATGAATTGAAGAGGGTATGCGGGAGAAACAAAAAAGTAGCGGTTAGCGGTTAGGCGTGCCAGCGTAAACGTTTTTGTATCGCCCAGCAAGAGCGAAACGAGGAACACACGGCGGAGTTTTCGTGGAAAGTAGTAAAATTGAAACTAAAACACAAAAAAATCTTGAAAAAGTTGTTGACACCATATTTCTCGTATGTTATTCTAGCAACGTCGCCACAAAAAGAAATGCGACTGTGCTTTTGCACAAAAGACAGCACCATCACAACTGCATATTAAAATATATTAGAGTAGACAAATATCGAGTTAAATGTTTGCGCAAGCAAATGTTTAATAATAAAAATTTTTTGTGAAAACAAAATGTTTTTTCGTTTATGTGTAATATGTATTTTCAATTAAATCAATAAACCGATTTTTTAAAAAATTCAATTACGCTGAGTAATAACAAGAAAAATATCAAAGATTATCATAGACTTTTGAAATTATTTTCAAAATAAAATGAAATTGATCGTAAGATCAAGCTACAAAGAGCATATAGTGAATGCCTTGGCACTAGGCGCCGAAGAAGGACGCGACAAGCTGCGAAAAGCTACGGGGAATCGCA
>CAYJEF010000016.1:0-10053 GCA_964369125.1 uncultured Christensenella sp. | reverse complement strand
GGCAACATTCTTGTCAGACAACGTGGCACGAAATTTTGTGCAGGCGATAACGTTGGCGTCGGCAGAGACTACACCCTTTTTGCACTGAAAGACGGCAAAGTCAAGTTTGAAACAAAACGCGGTGCAAGAAAATTTGTCAGTATTGTTGAAGAAGCACCAGCAAAATAATTAGTAAAAAATCAATTAAAAAACACCAAAATTTGGTGTTTTTTTGTGCCATTTTTGATTAATTTTGGCGTGATTTTGGCGTGATTTTGAAGTGATTTTGGAGTGGTTTTAGAGTGGTTTTGGAGTGGTTTTGGAGTGGTTTTGAAGTGATTTTGGAATAATTTTGGAGTGATTTTGGAATGATTTTGTTGTGGTTTTGAAGTGATTTTGGTGTGGTTTTGTATTTACCTGCAAGATAAGTATTTTTTATCGTTTTGGTTTAATTCTTGCTCCACAACTTAGGCATCTGCCCATTTCGTCTTGCACATATCCGCAATAGTCGCAAGTGAAATATTGCTTTGCATTATATGGTTTGCTGTATGGCGCCTCAGAATTATCGCCCGCCAAAACGCGCATTTTTGCCCCCATTATAGGTGTTATTTTTGGGGCAGTATTTGTAGTATTTTTTTGTGGTGAAATTTTCCCTGTTTGAGTGATAAAGTTTGATTTTTGTTTGTTAAAACTGGCGTTTTGCTCTGTGATATTTGTCTGTTTTCTTGTGAAACTTTCTTCTTCTGTTTGGGGGAGTTTGGCAATTACATTGAAGTTTAAAGGCTCGGTTATGACCGCATTTTTGCCTATATATTTTATTTTGAAATATTTTAAGTTCTTAAAATAATATGCCTGAGAAAACTTAAAACGCGGGGCAGTCCTGCGCTCGAATCTAACACCTGATTCGTCGGTGTAATAGTATTTTATAAAATACAGATCAGTGCCATTTTTTTGTGTGGAAGATTTTTGTAAATCAACAAAAGTCGCGACGGTTTCGTTGCCAATCTTTGCAATAAATTTTCGTCTTAAGACAAAAGACAAATTGTAAATGCCCAAAATAAATGCAACAAGTCCAAAAACGGCAAATAAAATTACCACGACAAACGGAACGGCAATACCGCCTCCTTGCAAAGATTCCATATACAAATAAACGGGAACTCCGGCGAAAATCGCACCCCAAATAATCAAAAATATTCCAACCATAATTTTTTCCTAAAGTCATTTTATATGTTTTTGGGCAAAATTTCAACTAAATTCTATTTTACGGCAAATTTTCATATACATTATTAGTAAAGGAGTGCCATTTTGTTTAGTTTCATCGACGACATTTCACGTCTAACTGGTTTACCTTTCGATGATTTATCAAAGGGTTTTCGCGTGATAAATATAAGCAACCGAGCGGTGTATGTGGAGGGCTATAAGGGATTAATTGACGCCGAGAGTGGGGAAATGAACATAAAACTGAAAAAGGGCGTCATAAAAGTAACGGGCAGAAATCTCAGGATAAAAAACCTCAACCTTGAAACTCTGCTGATCATTGGCGAAATTCAAAACCTTGAAATGAACTGAAAAGGTAAAAACGAAATTGATTTTAGACAGCGAAAAAATAAAATATAAAATATCTGGGCTAAATTTAAAAAAGTTTTTAACAAAACTTCGCGTGGCGCACATTGAATTACTAGAGTTTGAACGCCTAGATTTCTTTCAATTTTATTGCACCATATATAAGCGTAACCGAAAAGATTTTTTGAATATTGCAAGTAAATTTAATTACCTTGTGGACGAAAAAAAACTGTCTTTTATTTTGAAAACTTTGAGGGTCGTAAAAAACAATCTTGTATTTTTTATCACCGCGGTGGCTATCATTTGCGCGCTATTTGTGGGGAGTAATTTTGTCTTTAAAATAGAAATCGAGGGGCTTGAAAATGTCCATAAAACCGAAGTTATAAGTGTTTTGTCGCAAAACGGTTTTTCAGTAGGTAAACTTAAAAATGAATATGACTTAAACAGCGTGGAGCGCGTTTTGTGCTTAAATATAGACAAGGTGAGTTTTGCGTCTGCGGTAATTAAGGGAAACACTCTTGTGGTTAATGTGGACGAAAAAATCGACAACAGCGACTATGTATATAATTATGCGCCTATTATTGCCCCCTTTGATTGCGTCATAAATTTCATAGAACTCTATTCCGGCACGGCTAATTTTACAAGCGGTCAAACCGCAAAGCGTGGAGACATAATTGTGTCGCCGTTTATTTTCTACAAAAATTTGACGAAACTGCCTGTCCCTGCACGCGCCAAAATCAATGCCTATGTGGAACTTACGGCATCTCAAGAATACGACCAAAGCGACTATCACAATAATTTTCAAAAATATATTGAAGAAAAGCAAAAAGAGTTGTATAATCTTCTTGAAGATAAATATGACAAGGGCAGTTTTGAGAGCGCAGTTTTCGAAAATGCTGAAGGTGAAAAAGTCCTCTTGACCGTTGTTTTGAAGGGAAATATTTGTCTTTAAAAATCCTTAAAGGTAGAACAAAATGAGAGTAGAGATAAACGACATTGCCCTGACGAAGAATATGCAAAAATTGTTTAAACACATAATTAAAACCGCAAATAAATATTCAAAATTTAATGGGAAACGCTTCGAAATCAGCGTAAATTTTGTGGGCGAAGAAGAGATGAGAATTCTTAATAAAAAGACGCGAAACGTGGATAAAACCACTGATGTTTTGTCGTTCCCAACATTGAACCTTAAACCAATGAAAAAAATAAAAATGAAAGACTACAAGCAAGACATCAATCCAGAAACCAAAAATCTTATGCTTGGCGACATTATTATTTGCGAAAAGGTAGCCAAAGAAAACGCGGAAAACTACGGACATTCGTTTGAGCGGGAACTCTGCTATCTAGTGCTACACGGCTTTTTGCACCTTTTGGGCTTTGACCATATGGAAGAACAAGACAAAGTAATTATGCGCGCTTTAGAAGAAGCGGTGCTGAAAAAATATAAAATAACGCGAGAAAGTGCCAATGTTTAAGTGCGGTTTTGTGGCAGTTATTGGCAAGCCAAATGCGGGCAAAAGTAGCCTCGTCAACGCTCTAGTTGGCGAGAAGGTAAGCATTGTGTCGCCAAAACCACAGACCACACGAAACAATATTCTGGGCATCTACAACACAGATGACACGCAAATTGTTTTCGTGGACACGCCTGGAATAAACAATGCAAAATCGGGACTCGATAACTATATGCAACGCAGTGTTCGTGGGGCTGTTTGCGATGTGAACGCTCTACTCGTCGTGACTGACATTACAAAGGAATTTTCAAAATCAGAGCGTGAACTCGTTGAAAATTATCACGAGAGAAACATTCCCGTTATCGTGATACTAAACAAAACTGACCTAATAAATGAGGACAAAATTTTTAAATCCCTTTCATCTTTTATGCCACTTGTGGACAAATGCGAAGTGGTGCCAGTGTCGAGCCTTAAACACAAAAACCTAACCGCGGTGCTTGACGTTTTGTCAAAACACCTTGAAAATCGCGACGAAAAATATTTTAGCGACGACTATTACACCGACAAACCACTCAAGTTTTTGGTGGCGGAGATAATTCGCGAAAAGGCGCTGTTTTTACTTAACGACGAAATCCCGCACGGCATTGTCGTCGTGGTGCAAAATTACACGGAAGGGGACAGTCTTGTCGAAATTGACGCCGACATTATCTGCGAAAAACGCACGCACAAGCCAATAATTTTAGGGGTGCAGGGGCAAATGTTAAAGAAAATCGGGCATACTTCGCGAGTGACAATTCAAAAGATTGTGCACAAAAAGGTTATGCTAAATTTATTTGTGAAATTCAAAACAAATTGGAAAAACAACCTTGAATTTTTAAATTCTATGGGTTATAATGTAAACGAGATATAAATAAAAAAATATTTTACCACACAAACTATTACTATAAAAGTTTTTTGGGGGAATTCGAAATGAAAGAAATGTCAGCAAAAAAACAAGGAAGCAAAGAAAATTTCAGAGAAATTAAAAATGCGATTTTTTCAAATGGCAACTACAACAACCAAGTTTTAATATGTTTAAACTTTCTAGCCGATCGCGACGTCGAGTGTGACGTTAGTTCGGACCTCGTGGAATCTTATATGTTTCTCCTCGAATGTGGCAAAAAGATAAAACAAGATGGATACTTTAATTTGCTTCGTGAACTCATTCGCAGTTCGATGATTGACGCAATTAAAAAAACCAAAGAACTTGACCTTAACACAAAATTATATTTTTTTTCCATTCTTGGCAAATGCTCGCCAGATTATGTTTTAGGCAAAATTAAAGAAGAAGAACTGGAAGAACAGGCGCTAATAAATGAAATAGATTCCGACGAAGAATATGTGGAAAAAGAGAAGGATCTTGAAAGTGTAGAAGACCTTGAGGAACTTTCGGAACTTGAAGATTACGAGCGTGAACTTTAAAAGAAGAGTATACATTGGATACGACTGTTAAAGGCTTAATTTTAAAATCTACGGACCATCGGGAGGCGGACAAACTGCTGACCGTTCTTACTTTGGAAAAGGGGAAAATTTTAATTACTGCCAAAGGCGCCAAAAAAAATACGTCTAAACTAAAGGCATTTTGCCAGA
Source organism: uncultured Christensenella sp. (assembly GCA_964369125.1). Taxonomy (GTDB): domain Bacteria; phylum Bacillota; class Clostridia; order Christensenellales; family UBA1242; genus UBA7862. The sequence continues at coordinate 5,431 of CAYJEF010000016.1, read as the reverse complement.
GTTTTTGTTTTTGTGATATGGAACTTACAAACGGAAAAGCGGGCTATATTTTGTCGGGAGTAAACAGTATAGACAACTTTTACGAACTGACAAAGGACCTTGATAAATTTTCACTTGGCTTTGCAGTTCTTGAAATTTTGGACAAGATTTGCGTGGAAAACGTTATTTATCCAAGTTTGTTTCTAGAGGCACTTAAGTGTATTAAAACCATAAATTATTCGACTATAGAACCACGGCTAATTTTGTGTAAATTCATTGTCTCGGTTTTGAAATTCGAAGGGTTTAACCTCAACCTTAACGTTTGCTCGCGTTGCAGGACACCGCTTTTGGGGGAACTATATTTTGACCTGTCTTCTGGCGAGATTTTGTGCAGTGCGTGCCGAAATTTTGACAGTATTGAAATTGAAAAAAGTGTGTTTTCGACCCTCAAAATTCTTTCGCAAAACGATTATGACAAACTTCACACAATTAAAATTTCAAAAACAATTTTAACTAAAACCCTAAACGTTTTGGTGCAAAATTTATCCACAAAATATGAGATAAAACTAAATTCCCTTAAACTCTAAATTTTTATTATGTTTAATAAATATTTTTTGCAAACACTATAAAAAGAGGTTGCTTTATTTTTGTCAAACATATACAATCTACTCTATTAATCTACATAAAGGGGAGAAATAATATATATGTCAACAAAATATACCTACTTGTTTAGCGAAGGCAATGCTAAGATGAAAGAAATTTTGGGAGGGAAAGGTGCGAATCTTGCAGAGATGAGTAACCTTGGGCTTCCTGTGCCTCAGGGGTTTACCATTTCGACGGAGGCTTGCACGAAATATTACGAGGACGGCAAGAAGATATCCGATGAAATTCAAGAACAAATAATGGAATATATAGGTAAAATGGAGAAAATCACGGGCAAAAAGTTCGGCGACAAGGAAAATCCACTCCTTGTGTCCGTTAGGAGTGGCGCGCGTGCGTCGATGCCCGGTATGATGGACACCATTTTGAACCTTGGACTCAACGAAGAAGTCGTGAATGTAATAGCCAAAAAGTCCGGTAATGCTCGCTGGGCATGGGACTGCTATCGCAGATTTATCCAAATGTATAGCGACGTCGTTATGGAGGTTGGCAAGAAATTTTTTGAAGAACTTATCGACGAAATGAAGCACAAAAAGGGCGTGACACTTGACGTGGAACTGGAAACTAGCGACTTACAAGAACTGGCAAAACTCTTTAAACAAGAATACAAGAGCAAGATTGGACAAAATTTCCCAGACGACCCCAAAAAGCAGCTTATGGGTGCAATTGAGGCGGTTTTCCGTTCTTGGGACAACCCACGCGCCAACTATTATAGAATGCAAAACGACATTCCATACAGCTGGGGCACGGCAGTGAATGTGCAGATGATGGTGTTTGGCAATATGGGTGAGACGTCGGGCACGGGCGTGGCTTTTACGCGCGATCCAGCCACTGGCGAGAGAAAACTTATGGGCGAATTCCTTATGAATGCTCAAGGCGAGGACGTGGTGGCGGGCGTTAGAACCCCAATGCCTATTGAAAAAATGGCGCAGGTTATGCCAGATGTTTACAAGCAATTTCAGGTGATTTGCAACACTCTTGAAAATCACTATCGCGATATGCAAGATATGGAATTTACCATTGAGGACAAAAAACTTTATATGCTCCAAACCAGAAACGGCAAACGAACGGCGCGTGCGGCAGTGAAGATTGCGCTTGACCTTATGGACGAAAATATGATTTCGGAGAAAGACGCAATTATGCAGATTGACCCAAAATCTCTCGACGCACTCCTTCACCCAATGTTCGACGAAAAGACACTTAAAGCGGCGCAACCAATTGCACAGGCGCTGGCGGCATCTCCTGGCGCTGCGTGTGGCAAAATTGTGTTTACGGCAGAAGACGCAGTGGAACATGGCAAAAAGGGTGAGAAAGTTATCCTTGTTCGCCTTGAAACTTCGCCAGAAGACATCGAGGGAATGCACTACGCACAAGGCGTTTTGACTGTTCGTGGCGGAATGACTTCGCACGCTGCCGTTGTTGCTCGTGGCATGGGCACATGCTGTGTGTCTGGTTGCGGAGAAATAAAAATGGACGAAGCAAACAAGTGCTTTAAACTTCACGGCAAAACCTACAAAGAGGGCGACGAACTCTCCCTTGACGGCTCCACTGGCAAGGTGTATGAGGGCATCTTAAAAACCGTCCCTGCAAACACAAAGGACGGCTATTTCGGCAGAATTATGGCACTTGCAGACAAATATCGCGCGCTGTCTATTAGGACAAACGCCGACACCCCAAAAGACGCAAAGCAGGCAAAAGAATTTGGCGCCGAGGGCATTGGACTTTGCAGGACAGAGCATATGTTCTTTGAACCAAGCCGAATTGAAGCAATTAGAGAAATGATTTGCTCCGACACTGTAAAGCAGCGTGTCTCGGCACTTTCAAAAATCGAACCAATGCAACAGGGCGATTTCGAGCAACTTTATGAGGCACTCCAAGGCAACCCAGTGAATATTCGCTTCCTTGACCCACCTCTACACGAGTTTGTGCCAACCGAGAAGAAGGATATTGAACTCCTCGCCAAAACACAGGGCAAGAGCGTGGAAGAAGTGAAAAATATCATTTCTTCACTGCACGAATTTAACCCAATGATGGGTCACCGCGGGTGCCGATTGGCCGTAACATTCCCAGAAATCGCCGAAATGCAAACGCGCGCGGTAATAAAAGCGGCAATCAACACACAGAAAAAACACCCAGATTGGAGCATTGTGCCAGAGATTATGATTCCGCTTGTTGGAGAAGTGAAAGAATTAAAATTTGTGAAAAACATCGTTTGCAAAACTGCTGACGAACTTATAGCAACAGCAAAATCCAAAATAAAATATAAGGTCGGCACAATGATTGAAGTTCCTCGCGCCGCAGTTCTTGCGGACGAAATCGCCGCTGAAGCCGAATTTTTCTCTTTTGGCACGAATGACTTAACACAAATGACTTTTGCGTTTAGCCGTGACGACGCCGGCAAATTCCTTGGCTCTTACTATGGGACGAAGATTTACGAGTCTGACCCGTTTGCTCGTCTAGACCAAAAGGGTGTGGGCAAACTTATGCAAATGGCAGCAACACTCGGCAAGAGCGTCAATAGTCACCTCCACCTTGGCATCTGCGGAGAGCATGGTGGCGACCCAAGCAGTATAGAATTTTGCCACAAAATTGGGCTCGATTATGTGTCTTGCTCGCCATACAGAGTGCCGATAGCACGCCTCGCAGCAGCACAAGCAAATATCAAAAACCCACGTAAATAATTACAAAAAATTTTTTTAAAATAATAAATAGGACGAACCCGAATTTTTTGGATTCGTTTTATTTTTTTGAATTGCGTAAATTTAAAAATATGTTATAATATATTTAAGAAATATTGGAGTTACATATGATTGGCAAATATAAAATAATTACCCTTTGCGGTAGCACAAAATTCAAAGACGACTTTATGCGTGAGCAAAAACGTTTGTCGCTTGCGGGCAATATTGTAATCTCTGTTGGGCTCTTTGGGCACAGTGGTGACAGCGAAGTGTGGGAGCAAATGGACGAAGGCACCAAAACAAAAACCAAAGAAATGCTCGACGATATGCACAAGCGAAAAATTGATCTAAGTGACGAAATCTTCGTTATAAACAAAAATGGCTATATCGGCGAAAGCACAAAATCCGAAATCGCCTACGCGTTACAAACCCACAAAAAAGTAAATTATATGGAACAAAATCTCGATTATAATCAGAGTTAATTACAACCCTCTCCCGCTAGAAACCTAGTGGGGAGTTTTTGTTTTGGCACGGAAAATGGGGGAAATGGGGCTAAATTTCCTTGTTATCTATGAAATCACGCAGGGCTTCGATAAAAATTTTTATTTCGCGAAGGGTATTTTTGTGGCACATACTTGCCCTTACCATTCCGCTTTCCATGGTGCCGAAAAATTGGTGAGCGAGCGGTGCGCAATGAAGCCCTCCGCGAGTGGCAATGTTATATTTTTTGTCTAGGAAGTCGCAAATTTCGGTGCTTGGAATGTCGTCGATGTTGAAACTTACGACGCCATATTTGCTTTCCTTTGCCGTATATATTTTTATTTCGTCAAAGTTGCTCAGTTCGTCATACAAAAATTTTGTCAGTTTTTCTGTTTGTTTTTCGATATTATAAAAGTCCTTTCCCACATATTCGACTCCGGCTTTCAGGCTGGCAATTAGTGGCGACGCCATTGTGCCACTTTCGTAACATTCGGGGGAGTTCTTTGGTTGATAGAGATTATTTGATTCCGTTCCCGTCCCGCCAAACATAAGGGGAGCGGGCATGACCTTTGAATTAAAACACACGCAACCGATGCCTTGCGGTGTGAAAAAGCCTTTTTGTCCCGAAAAGCACAGATAGTCGATATGGCTCGTTTTCATATTAATACGAATGTGTCCCGCACCTTGCGCGTGGTCGCAAAGGAACAAAACACCGTTTTTATAGCAAATATTGCCGATTTCATCTATGTCGTTTTTATTGCCCGAGACGTTTGAAATACTGTTTACACACACGAGATATGTCTCGCTTGAAAGAGACTTTTTGATGTCTTGCGCGGTGATATATTTTTTGTTTTGCGGGCAAACCATTTTGAGAGTGATTTTGCCCATTCGCTCCAGTTCGTGAAGCACGCGCGCCACGGAATTATGTTCGAAACACGAATAGAGTACTTCTTTTTTGTCATACGGAAGACCTCTAAGCACGAGATTTAAGCCTTCAGTGCAGTTTTTCGTAAAAATAACGTGTTCAGGCTCTATTCCGCCCATTTCCGATGCGATAAGTTCGCGCGTTCGCCACATAGCAATTGCGTTTTCGGTGCTGAGTTTGTGACCACTGCGCCCCGAGTTTGCGCTACGTTTGGTTGCCTTTAAAAGCGCTTTCATAACGCATCTTGGCTTGTAGTGAATGGTTGCTGAATTGTCAAAATATATCAGTTTCATATTTCTCCTTTATCCTTTTTTGTAATTTATGCGGGAAGGGTCAATATTGTTTCATTTTACTCTCAAATAATTCGCAAAACCTTGGGAATTTTAATATATTGATTTGTGATAATTATCATATAAAGGATTTACTATGTTTTATCTAATAGTTTTCCGAGCACGTTCTGAGACTATGAAATTTTACAGTTTGCTTAGTAGTTATGGCGTGACGCCAGAGATTGTAAACACCCCGCGTCAAGTGTCGGTGGCGTGCGGAATTTCGATAAAAATTTACTCTAAAGATTTGCCCATTGCAAATGACATTTTGAGCCGTCGTCAGTTTTCTACTTTTGGCGGAATTTTCCTTTATCCCAGCAGTCGAAATAATATTTAAATTTTACATTTAGTTTTTATAAAATTGTGATACAATTAAGAGA
>CAYJEF010000015.1:0-10083 GCA_964369125.1 uncultured Christensenella sp. | reverse complement strand
AGATAATTTAACTTGAATAATAAAACAGTTATTTTAAACAACTCACAAAGTGAGAATGAAAAGGCCGTTGTTAGTTTGAAAGAAAACGCCAGCAGTATTATTAAGTTTTATAACCTAAAATCACAGGCAAAAAACTTGGCGCTTGGCATAAAGCAAGACGACAAAATCGTAAAAATCCCTCTTTCGATAATGGACGGAAAAAGTGAATTTTTTCTCCAAAATAAAATTGATTTGTCAAAAAATCTTCTGTGTGCCGTCGTGGATATTTCAAACGCCTTTTGCCCCGAAATTTTGCTGTCGGGCAGCAACAATACCAGTAATGAAAATGAAAATATCGAGGAGGCATTTGTCCAAAAAAGTCCTGACGACTCCACTGTTTTATATGCCTTCGACAGCACGGACAAAATTGAAAAAATTATCGACAAAAATTTAGAAGAGGATATGCAAGAAGACTATTTTGACGCTTGTTCAAACTGCAAATATCGCGAGGCATTTTATTCGGGTTGCGAGGGATATAGCGATAATTTTGAAGCACAAAAAACCTCTAAAGTTGGCACCGCAAGTAGCGAAAAAAGTGGCACTATAAACAAGACAAACGACGATAAAAACAAAAACTCAGACGAGAACGTTGACGAACAAGATTTCTTCCTTCAAGTGAAAGACCAAGTGGAAGCGCTGTTTGAAAAATATACGCCCGACGAGAGTTTAAGCCAAATAATTCCAAACTCAAAATGGGTGAAAGTGACATATGAAAACGAAAATTACTACGTTTTGGGGTTAATTTATGACGACGACCAAACCCTTAAATACATATCTTATGGCGTCCCAAGTCAAGACAGTAGCACCCCGCCCGACGACCTCGTGGACTATGCGCAGTGGTTGCCAAAAGATATGAATGACGCAAATTCTAAGGGTTATTGGATCGTCTGTCAAGACGCTAAAACGGGTGAAACACTTAAAATTCATCTCGTTTGAAAGACAAAAATGATTAAAATCTTTTGTAAGAACAGTCGACAAACCTCCCCTTAAAATTGCGTTTAATGTTTGACAAAGCAAATATTTTTTGCTATATTTATGGTCTAGTGAGGTTGACCGATTTGAAGAAATTTTTTAAGCATAAGATTACATTATTTTTGGCGTTAATTTTCGCGTTCAGTGCGGTGCTTTTTGCGTGCAGTGCCATAAACCTAACGGGCGGTCCAAGAGTGACTGACACGGTATATGGCAACGGCGGAACGGCGGTTGTAAAAGGCGACTATTTATATTTTGCCAACGCCTATATCGACTACAACAATTTGGAGAGCGTGAACGACAACAAATATGACAAAAACAGCCCTTACACCAACTATGGTATTTATAGAACCAAACTCGACGCGTCGGGCAAAGTTGTCCTAAACGCCGACGGCGTGCCACAAAACGTGGAGATTTTGTCTTATAACATTGGCGGATACGCTTATTCGGGGCTATATATTTGTGGCGACTATTTGTATTATTCAACCCCATACACGTCTTCAACCTCTGGCTCCGATTCCACTCTTGTAAAGGGACTCGTGCGATTTGACAGAGTTAAACTCAACGGCACCGAACATCAAGAACTTTACAAAACCGCGACATATTCAAGCGACAGCAGTTTTAAAGTTGTTTACATTGACGGGACAACTTATATCGTCATTTCAAATGGCAACAAAGACCTTATCGTGGTAAATTGCACAACCAGCAATGTTTCAAATTCAACTTTTGCATCTAGCATTACTTCCTTTGCAGTGTATGACCAAAGAAATATCGTATATAATGAGACGACTTTAGACGCACACAAATACGTCTATTACACCACAAAGAGTGCCGACGAAACCCACTATATGTATAAAAAACCTTTGACGGGCGAAGATGCGGAGCAAATTCTGCAAAGTACCAGCGAAATTTTAATAAAAGCAGTTAAAAATGGCAGAGTTTATTACACTTTGGACGGGAAACTATACTCTACAGTGAACGGCGAAAGTGACGTGAAATTGTATTCTCATTTTTCTCTAAACACAAGTGAAAGTGCCACCACAAACACCATTTCAAGTTATGCTATTTTGGACGACAGTTTTGGGGCAAACCTAGACCGCGGAATCCTTTGCGTATTTTATGACGGCACAGACTATTCTTTCAGGATTTTTAACGGCTACGACAACGCAACAACTTTCACAACTTTAGATGTTAAAGTAGACGACACAACTGCCAGTGTGACCCTTATCGCCACACAAAACAACGATTTTTATTTCAAGACCAAAAACGGCGACAACGACAGCTTATATATGGCGGAGTTTGAACTCTTTTACAATTCAAATAGTAGATTTGAACTTTCTAACTTAAAAGATAAAAAACTATTACAAACGGTGTTTTCCACCACTTTAAACAATATGCTCGATTTTGACACCGAAAGATTTTTCGTGTTTGAGAGCGTGAACGACAGCGATATAAAATATCTTAAAATGATTATGATAAACGAGCCTCCTTATACAGACGACGATGGCAACTATATTGGGCAATATGTCGGCGTGAAAAAATAATTTTCTAAAAACTTTAAAACGGCAATTATCTTATTTTTTTGCCAATATAATTTATCAAAAACACCTCTTTATTACTACTATTTGGTAATTAAACAGGGTGTTTTTTTCTTCGACATTTTTCGACTTTTTATTTTCTAATTTATGAATAATAGACATATATATTGCCTATAATTTTTTAGTTTTTTGTGGCGATATGTTACACTTTTTGTAACCAAATAAAAAGGAGAAAATGAATGTAATGGAAAAGGTTAGAGTTTTGTTACTCGACAATGTTGATGAAGAAAGGGAAAAAACGAAGGAATATTTATTGCAAAACGAAAGAGTTGAACTTGTGGACTGTTTAAATGATGGGGAAAAGGGGTTTGAACTGATTTGTAAAGGCAACATAGATTTTGTGGTGACGGACATAGTTTTGCAAACTTATGACGGATATGAACTCTTAGAACAAATCTCTAAACTTGAAAACAAACCGAAAGTGATGATGCTTTCTTCGTTAAAAAACGACGGGTTCGCGCAAAAGGCGATAAACTTGGGCGCGGTCTATTATATGGTAAAGCCCGTGGCAAAGGAAGTATTCGAAAAGCGTCTAAGCGACCTTACCCACAATGGCGAAACAAGACTGGGCAGAACGCCAAGAAATCGCGTGCTAGAAGAACGCATAAGCAACATTTTTATTACGGTGGGGATTCCCGCTCACATAAAAGGCTATCAATTCCTGCGTGAAGCGATTAAAATGGCAATCATGGAGCCGGACATAATAAATTCCATCACAAAGCAACTTTACCCCTCTATCGCCACGCGGTTTTGCACCAGTGCCAGCAAAGTGGAGCGCGCAATCCGACATGCAATAGAAGTGGCGTGGAACAGGGGTAAAATCGAGAATATTAACAGCATATTCGGCATAAAAGTTTATGACAGCAACGAAAAACCCACAAATGGGGAATTTATCGCGCTCGTTGCCGACAAAATGCTCGTTGAGGGTGCATAATTTTTCAAAAATAGTGACGCACAACCCCACAAAAACTTTTGTTAAATAGCAAGACCTAAATTAAATAAAAAATATTTTGAAATATGGTATAAAAAACTTGTCTTATTGAAAAAAATATGATAAATATTTGCTAGCAAAATAGGAGAATTACGCTATGAAACAAACTTACATTAAATGCCCAAGGTGCGAACTTAACTACATTTTGAAAAAGGACAAATTCTGCAACGTCTGCAAAAAGGAAATGAAGGCGCTTGGTTCCACAGGGAGCGAGGAGGACCTTGACCTCGAACTCTGCCCCGTTTGCAAGGTGAATTTTATCAATCTAAACGAGGATATGTGCGCCGTTTGTGCCAAAGAAAAATCGCTTAGCGAAGATACAGGCGAGCACGACGAGAACTGGACCACCTACACCACTCCAGAGGACGACGACGCCGGCTATTCCGATGAAGAGGGCAGTGATATGGTGTCCATAACCACACTCGACGACCCGCTGGAGTCCGACGACGACATTCCTCTTGGGATAAGTGACGAGGACGAAGTTGAGGAAGAGTTTTTGGAGGAGGACAAAGACACCGATAAGAAGGACAAAAAAGTATCCGACGATGACGACGATTTTGACAACGTATTCGACGATGACGACGACATTTATGACTTGGGCGACGACGAAGACGACGAGGATTTGGACGAATAAATTTTTTGAATACAAAATGCCATTTTGACAATAATTACCCCGGGGGGGGAATATGCGTAAAGGCATTTTGAATTTGGATAGTATTAAAAGTTCCATTTTGCTCGTAAAGGGCAAAAATGTGGATATTACAATAAACAAGGGTAGGAAGAAAATAAACAGTTATTCGGGCGTGGTCGAAAACCTCTATCCGTCGGTGTTCACTGTAAAAATTCTTTGCAATAACCAATTAAAATCCGTGACTTGTTCCTATTCCGACGTGCTTTGTGGCGACGTGAAAATCTTTGAGAAATAGCAAGAAATTAAAAAAATTATTCATAAAAATTAAAGTTGCATTGTATTCATATATCATATGAAGAAGGCAACTTTTTCTTTGCCTTCAAATAAAGGGAGAGATAAATGGATAATAACGAAAAACTGGAAGTTGCAACAAAACGTTTTGTCGGCTCTATGCAGGTCAAAAACGAGCAGGATTACACAGGGGACGTAAAAGTCGTGAAGGTCTTGACCATTTTTACGAAGCCAAACTTGACACAAACTACTGTCACGGCTGGCAAAGTGAGCATCGAGGGCGAGATTGATTATGATATGCTGGTGGTGCAAGAAGACAGCGCAATTGTCCCTATCACGCAAAAATCTAAATTCTCCTGTGTGTTTGAAGGCGAAAATTTGCAAGAGGGCAACCTTGCCAGCGTCGACCTTACAATAAACGAACTTAATTTTAAAGGCGGTGCGGGCGAAAATTTGCAACTATCCTCCTCTTTTGATGCAAATATATATGTGATATCAAACAGTGCCGAAGTGAAAAATGCAAAAGCCGGTGACGGCGTGTTCGTGCGTGAGTGTGACATTTGCTTCAACTCCCTTGTTGCAAACGTTAAATATGACGGCGTGATAAATTTTGAACTTAGCAAGGATAGCAAAATTAACAAAGTGTTGTTTGTGAAGAATAGCGCGACCATAAAATCCGTTATCCCTGCGGTGGACTATTTCGTCGCCAGCGGGACGGTGTTTACTTCCGTAATCTACGAAACTGAGGACAGGACGATTAGGAGCCTTGTCAAAGAAAACAACTTCTCGGAGGAAATAGAGGCGAAAGGTGCCACGAAAGAGAGCAATATTCAAGCGCTTATCTTCACGAAGGAAGCGACTTGCAGTGAGAATGCTGACAAAAATATGTTCGCGTTTGACCTGCCTATCGTCATTTGGTCGCAGGTCTACGGCAAAAACTGCGCCAAAACAATCGTGGACGCATATAGCATAAAGCACGAAGTAAATTTGACGACGCAGTCGTTTGACGCCGGAGAATTTTACTCCACGAGGCAGACTGACGAAAATATTTTGACGAATTTCACCATAAGCGAAAATATACCGCAAATAGACAGACTGCTGGCGATTACGCCCTCGTATATTTCGGTCCTAAATCAGATTGTAAAGGACAAAGAAATTATGCTGGAGGGGCTAAGCAATATCAATCTTATATACTACACCGAGGACGCCGACGGCAACAACGTTCTTTCCTCCCTCGACGTCGAGGTGCCATATTCCTTGACGCTCAAAACGCCCGATATCGAGATGAGCGATCAGGTTGTGACGCAGGCGATTTTAGGGGACGTGAATGTGAAAGTAAAGCACGGCAGGGAACTGGAAATTCTATGTGAAGTGAAAGTGGACCTCAGCCAAACTAGGGTCGTGACTTCTGCGATAACAACCGAGATAACTCTTGGCGAGGAGAAACCTGAGAAGGATTATGCTCTAGAAATTTACCTTGCAAAGCACGACCAGACCCTGTGGGACATTGCTAAAGAACTGAATATTTCGACCGCCGACCTTGTTAGCCAAAACGGAGACCTTACTTTGCCTCTTAGTGACGGCGAAAAGATTGTGGCATATTTTAAAAAGGAAGAGGGCTAAATAAAAAGGTAAAATAGTTTGATTAAAATTTTTTAGGTGGTGAATAATTTCTTTGTGAAAAGAATATTCGCCACCATTTTTTTGTTTACTGCACTTTTCATTTTTATATTTTTAGGGCTGTCAAATGGCACAGAACAAAATGAGATAAGGATACATATTGCCTATAACAGCACAGAAATATCCGACGAAAGTGCAGGAGAGATAGTAGCAGAGAAAATGAAAAGTTTTCTTTTGTTTTCTCATTTTTCAATTATTGATGAAGCGATAAATTATATAAACAAAAATTTAAGTAATATTTGTGGAATAGCAAACGAAATTCTTGCACAAAATAACCTTGATTATAAAAGTTCGGCTAACCTTTCTTGCAAATATTTTGGAAAGCAGACTATTAATGGTCGGGTATTTCAAGCGGGCAACTATCACATTCTTTTTATAACTCTTGGAGAGGGGCTAGGAGAAAGTGATTACATTGTTTGGGACTACAAGCAAACAAAGAGATATGACAGCCGATTTTTTTAGGAGGAAAGATGAAAAGATTTTTGGTTGTGTTTGCTGTGTGTTTATGCTTTGTGCTGGGGATATCTTATGTTGTGACAAGTTATATAATTATGCCGGCAAAACTCGAGGTGGTGGAAGTGGCGACCACTACGTCGCAAAACAAAATAATCCAACAGCGTCTTAAAAATTGGGGATATTACACGGGCGCAATTGACGGCATTTTGGGCTCAAAAAGTGTGACGGCAATAAAGAAATTTCAGCGCAATAACGGTCTTGTTGTAGACGGCATTGTGGGGTCAAAAACGGCGGCAGCTATTGGGATAAGCATCACAAGTTCAAAGTCTCAGTCGTCAAGTGACCTCTATCTCCTAGCCAAATGCGTGCATGCAGAGGCACGTGGCGAACCATACGTGGGGCAAGTGGCGGTGGCGGCGGTGGTGTTAAACAGAGTGAAGAGTTCGAGTTTTCCAAACACCATTGCGGGCGTCATCTATCAGCCATGGGCGTTCACAGCGGTGACGGACGGACAGATAAATTATGAGCCCGATTCCACGGCATACAACGCGGCGCGTGACGCTATGAACGGTTGGGACCCAACGTATGGGTGTTTGTTCTACTATAACCCAGCGATTGCAACGAGCAAGTGGATTTATTCGCGTCAGGTGGTGACTACTATAGGCGATCATGTGTTTGCAAGATAAGGAGGGAGAGAAATGGAAAAGAAAAGGGATTTAAAGAAAGCGTTTATCATCACTGTGTCGATTTTGAGTTCTGTTATATTAGTTCTTGGAATTTATTTATATGCAACGCTAACGACTTTGGGCGCCACAAATGCCAGCCTTGAAAATTTATATCAGCGCTCGTTTTACGAACTAGTGGGTAACGTAAATAATATGGAAGTGGAACTAAGCAAACTTATGGTATCTAATGATTCCGCTTCGCAACAAAAGATTTTGACTACTTTAAAACAACAGTCGGGCGACGCGGAAAATTCGCTGAGTCTCCTGCCACTAGACACAAAGGTTCTAAATAACACAAGTGATTTTATGAACCAACTAAACGGCTATTGCACATCGCTGATTTCATATAAAGACGGTGTCGTGGAGGGCAAGGATTTTGAGACTCTTTCAAAGGTGCACGCCAGTTTGACTTCAATTAAAGACGAACTCAATACTATTATGGAAAAAGTTATGCAAGGCTATTTAATTTCGGAGCATATTGACGGCGCGGACGGCGGGGATTTCAGTTTTAATTTTTCAAACTTCGTAAACGATACAATCGAATATCCAAGCCTTATTTACGATGGACCTTTTTCTGAAAACACAGTAAACAAAACGGTTAGGGGACTTTCTGGCGAAGACATCGACGAAGCGACAGCAGAAAAACGAGTGGCGAGCATATTTGGCGACAAAATGACGAACCTTGTGTATATCGGCAAGACTTCAGGGTTGTTTGAGACTTTTGATTTTGGGGTGAATACTGCAAACAAAAATTACTATGTTCAAATTACAAAAAAAGGTGGGTTCTTGCTAAGCGTTAGCGCAAATATAACGGAAGAGGCACAGAATACAAACGAGCAAAAAGAAAGTGTTGAGGGCGAGACTGTGAATAGCGAGAGTATGAATAGTGCTGACGAAACGACAAAAGAAGCGGTTAATGTGGCGGAGAAATTTTTAAAAGATAGAGGGCTAGAGAATATGAAGTGCGTGTGGAGCGCCAGTTCAGACAACATTTGCTATATCAATCTTGCGCCAATAGAGGGTGACATTGTGTTCTATCCAGACCTCGTGAAGGTGAAAGTGGAATTATCTAGCAAAGAGGTTGTGGGCTACGAGGCGTCCAGTTATGCCATAAACCACACCGAGCGCGAGGACCTCATTGCTCAAATAAGCGAGAGCGAGGCAAAAGATATGATAAGCACGAACCTAAATGTCAACACGACACGGCTTTGCATAATTCCACTTGACTATGTGGGCGAGACTTTGGCGTATGAATTTGCGGGCGAATATGGCGGGTATAAATACTTCCTCTATATCGACGCCTACACAGGCACGCAAGTTCGAGTTTTGAGAATAATTCAAACGCAAGAAGGCGAACTGATGTTATAATAATTTCAAAAAGCATTTTGAAAACTAATCAAAAACGGGGCAATTTTGCCCCTTTTTCGTGCAATTTTGGAATGGTTTTGGAATGGTTTTGGAATGGTTTTGGAGTGGTTTTGGAATGGTTTTGGAGTGGTTTTGGATTATAATTGTGGGGAGTTTTGAAAAATATTTTACAAAAAGATGGACAAAGTTTTTCTTTTGTGTGATAATGCATATGCGAGGAAATATGAAACAAATTGACGAAATAGCAATGCGAAACGCCAGCATTTTTGAGCTGAGGAACGTCGCAAGAGACATCGGAGTGCCGTCTCCGACAATTTATAAAAAAGAAGAACTGATAGAAAAAATTATGAAAATTTTGACAGGTGAGAATAAGCCTGAACTGCCAAAAACCAGACAAGGCAGACCGCCGAAAGTTAAAAATAAATTATCAGCGTCTATTGCTTTTGGTGCGCTAAACGACGAAAACACGCAAGAATCATATGATCTTAGAGGATTTTTGGGAAGTGAACGCTTGACTGTGTCGGACAGTGGGTTTGTTTTTGGCGGGGATAATATGGAGTATGCTTCGGGTGCGGGATTTTTGAAGTTCGACAAAAACGGCTATGGATTTTTGTTTAAATCGGGCTATGTTGCTGACCCAAAAGATGCCATTCATGTGCCTTCATCTTTTGTGAAAGATTACTTGCTTCGTGAAGGCGACTATGTGGAGTGTACGTGCAGGAAGATGGACACTCAAGACGCGTCAATACTCACAAAAGTGGAAAACGAAAAGGATTTTACTAGCAGAAAACTTTTTGAAGATCTAAAAAGTATTGAGTCACAAAAAACAATTAAGTTTAATAACACTAGTTTTGCTGAGGGTTCCAGAAATGTTTTGCTGGTAAATAACTTAAAAGGGTTTAAGGAACACATTGCAAAGTTTAAAAAAACACACCCAGAAGATAAAGTGTTTTGCCTTGTGCTAGACGCTGTGCCCGAAGATTTGCCATTTGAGTTTGACACATTTTACACCTTTGCGGGAGATAGTGAGAAGAGAAATGTTTTTACAACGGAATTGTTTATTGAACGCGTAAAGCGAATGGTGGAGCGGGGCGAAAAGGTCGCTATATTTGTGAACGAACTATTAAAAATAGTGAAATATCAAAATTTTATTAACGGAAATAGTATGTTTGACGCAAAGAATAAGTCCTTTGAACTGTGTTTGAAACTTATGAGATTGTGCTCGAATTATGAAAACGGCGGAAGTGCGACGATGTTTGCTATGCTAAAGCAGATAGACAACGAATGTTTTTATTCTTTAAAAAATGAACTAGAAAACGTGAATTGTAACTT
>CAYJEF010000014.1:0-10147 GCA_964369125.1 uncultured Christensenella sp. | reverse complement strand
GAACATAGAAATATTTTAGGAGATAAAAATGAAAAGTAAAGTAAAAATCGGGCTATTATTGACACTTTGTTTGGTCTATTGCCTCGCAATGCAACTGGTGTCGAATTACATTTTCGACTTGCTCATCGTGTTCTTTGGCATTGTTGCCACAAACGAATTTGCGACAATACAGCTGAAATCCGGCTTTCCAGGCTACAAGTTTTTGGCGGAAGGCGTATTTGCGCTTATGCTTGCCACACTTGTTCTTTGCGTTGCGCTGGGACTTAGCGCAATGACAATTTTGCTTATCGAATTTGCCATAATGGCAGGGGTGTATTTGCTTACATTTGTTCTGTCGGCGTTTGTTTTTAAAAAGAAAATGGAAGAAGATAAATTTAGAAAGATTACGAATATGAACACCATAGAGTTTGCAATTTTCAGGACGAACAACACCTTTATTAGCGTGCTATATCCTGCTGTGTTCTTCATATTTCTAGGGTTTTTGAACCACATTTCTAACATCGGGTTTGCGAACTTTAATAACGCTACCGCTGGGGCACCAATGGCGCTGTTTGGTCTTGTTTTATTGTTTGCCGTGTGTTGCCTAACCGACACGTTTGCAATGCTGTTTGGCACGTGGATTAAGGGCAAGAAACTTTGCCCAAAAATTAGCCCAAAAAAGACAATATCGGGAGCAGTCGCTGGACTTGGTGGCGGAATTTTGGGAGCGGTCGTGACATTCCTTGTGTTTTCTGCAATATATAAAGACGTGTTTGCAGTGGCGAGTTTTTGGCAATTTTTGATTCTTGGGCTTGTGATGAGCGTTGTCGCCGAAGTGGGGGATTTGTTTGAATCGTTCTCCAAGCGTCGTGCAAATTTGAAGGATTCCGGCGATTTTTTCAGGAGTCACGGCGGGGTGCTCGATAGGCTCGATTCCATTATGTTCAACATTCCAATAGTGTTTGTGTCACTGCTGTTCATTTTCGGCTAAAATATTTCATTACTTGTTATTTTTCTGCCGTTAAAATTGTATAATATGATATATAGGGAAATTTAGTTAGGGGTTACATTTTGAGTTTTTTTAGTTGGATTTTGTATATAGCAATAGCCATTCTTGTGCTTCTATTTATGATAACTGTCCACGAATTTGGACACTGGACCGCCGGCAAACTGCTGAAATTTAAGATAAACGAATTTTCCATAGGTTTTGGCAAGGCAATTTTCCAGAAAACAAACAAGAACGGCGAAAAGTTTTCTGTGCGAATTTTCCCCCTTGGCGGATATTGTGCGTTTGAAGGTGAGGACGGCGACAAAAAGGACGTCGCGGGCGCGTTTAATAATCACAAACCTTACAAACGGCTCATCGTGCTGTTTATGGGCGCGTTTTTCAACTTCCTTTCGGCGGTAATTTTTTCCGTTGTGTTCCTTATGGCGTTTGGGTATGCAGACAGGGTGCAGGTAAACACTGTGGAACTTCCTTCAAATGTGACGCAGGAGCAAAACTGGCTTATGCCTAAAGATGTGATTTTGGGCGTGAACGGCGAGCGCACGAACTTTGTTTATGACAGATATTTTATGAATATGATTTCGGATTTCGACACGGGCGAAACGTTTTCGGTAACAGTGCGTCGTGCGGGGCAGGAGATTGTGCTAGGCAACATCTCGCGAAGTTGGTTTTTGCTAGACTCCACAACTGACGCCGAATATGATAAAATTTATACAAATGGCAACTTTTCCTACGCAATTATTTTTGAAAATTCAACATATAAACTGGTGAAATTGGACGCAGAAAACGAGGTCGTCTCCACCCACACACCAGATGACGACAAAGTGGTAGAGATTGACGGACAAAAGATACTTTTGACACAAGGTGACGACGTCGCTTCGTCCACTTTGTCGCTAAGCAAAATTGGCATTCTAACGGCGCAATATCGCTATGGATTTTTTGAGGCACTTGGCGAGGCGTTTATGTTTTGCTTCAAATGGGTGCTTAAAATCCTCATAATTTTGTGGCAACTTATCTCCGGTCAAATCGCGCTAAAGGCTCTTGGCGGAATGGTCACAACCGTAGTCACAATCGCCGAAGTAACCAGCCAAAACTTTGCAAATCTATTACTCCTCGTGCCACTAATCTCCATAAATCTTGCGGTGTTTAACCTCCTTCCAATCCCCGCGCTCGACGGCGCCAGAATGGTTTTTGTGGGCATCGAATGGGTGCGTGGCAAACCGATAAACAGGCGCATTGAAGCCAATATTCACTTCGTTGGGCTAATGGTGCTCCTCGCGTTTGTTGTGTTTGTTGACATTATGCACTTTTTAATTTAAAATTAAGATATGGATAAAATAAAGAAATTTATAGAGTACTTAAACGATAAAACTCTAAATAAATATACTTACTTAAAACTTAAAGACATTTTTTATGACTTAGCAAGCAACCTTTGCAAAGTTGAATTTATATATCCCTCGCAAATTGACCTCAATGACGACAATCGGCGCGAAATATATGACGCGATAAAAAGTTACATAAAACTTGACCTCGTTTTGAAAGTGGAAATAAACAAAAGTTTTCTCGAAAGCGACTTGATTGTAAAACAAATCAAGAATTTTTTCGAGACTTCGCACAAATTTTTTTTCAGTTCGTTTAATTTCGAAAATATGAACGTCACGCTTGGTGATGTTGTTAAAATTGTTTTTAAACTGGAAAGCAAACTGGAGAGTTTTTTCACGCAGTTTAATATCGACAAAACGCTTATTTCATATCTTGACAAAAACTTTTGCGCTATGTTTGAGATTACGCATACAGAGAGTGAAGAAACCGCCACCGATGACGATATGCTTAATTCTCGCATAAAAAATATTGAGCGCCAAAACGACTTTGACTCCCTTTTATCAGTGAGTCAAGACAAGTATTTTGTGACGGACAAAAAGCCCCTAATTGGCGACGAAATCACCTTTAACCCGCGCTTTATTCGCACGATAAAAATGCCAATTGAAAGCACTGTTGTTGCCGGCAAAATTGAAAGTTTGACCGAAAGAACGTTTAAGAAGAAAACCAAGAAAGTGGACAAGGACGGGCAGGTTATTGTGGAGGACAGACCATATTTTAGTCTCAGTATTCGTGACGATACGGGCATTATTGGCGGGGTTATTTTCACCACGAAATCGCAATATCACAAAATGCATTTGCTAAATATTGGAGATATGATAGCCGTTCAAGGTCGCGTGACTAAGTTCAACGAGCGCTTTGAGATTATGGCGCAAAAGATAAGTTATTGCACACTTCCAAACAGACAAGAAGTGGAGGTTGTCGACCAAAACCTTACCACAGACTACCGCTATGTCCGTCCACAAAAATACACCATTCAGCGCCAAGCGAGTTTGTTTGAAGAAAAACACCTGTCAAACGAAGTGTTAAATGGCACATTCGTCGTCTACGATTTTGAGACCACCGGACTTGATTGCAACAAAGAGGAAATTATCGAAATTGGCGCCTTAAAGATTGTAAACGGGGAGTATATGGAAGTGTTTACCACGCTTGTAAAACCGACAAAACACATTCCCGAGGAAGCAACGAAAGTGAACAAAATTACCGACGAAATGGTCGCCAGTTGCTACAAAATAGAGCAGGTTATACGCGATTTTTATCTGTTTTGCAAGGGGGCAACTTTGGTGGGCTACAACAACCTGTTTTTCGACAAACTTTTTCTTGATAAAGCCGGTGCAAAAGTGGGCATAAATTTTGACAACCCACAGCTCGACGCATTTTCTTTGGCGCGCCAAAAAATCACTTTTCTTAGGCACTACAACCTAAGTTCTGTCGCGAAATATTTGGACGTCACCTTGACCGATGCCCACCGTGCATTGAGCGACGTGCTTGCAACGGCGGAAGTTTTCTTAAAACTCTATTAAAATTTGCAAAAATTGCGGTTTTTGCACTTGATATTTCTCGTTTTGTGTGCTAAAATGCTTGTAGCATAAGATTATTACTTTAAGAGTGGTGATGCCACTCTTAAATCTTGTAAAGGGAGATATGCTATAAGTGAAGGAAAATATTGCGACCATTGTGCAGCGCGCTCTTTTAAAGAAAGTCGCAGAACTGGGGCTTGAACTCTATGAAGTGGAATACAAAAAGAAGCAAAACGGTATGAATTTGACCCTCTTTATCACAAAACCCAGCGGTCAAGTCACTCTCGAAGATTGCAGAAGTGTCCACAAAATGGCGGACACGGTGCTAGACGAACTAAACCCCACAAACGACGAAAGTTACATTCTAAATGTCTCGTCGCTGGGGCTCGACAAACTCCTGAAAACCGACAAAGATTTTTATAGAGTTTTGGGCGAAGAAGTGGAAGTCACCACTTTCCAGCAAATAGAGGGAAGTAAACATTTTATCGGCGTGTTTGAATGTTTTGACGATAACAAAATCACTCTCAAAAATTTCACAACACCAAACAAAAAAACAAAAACACAGACGCAAGAAACTTTAGAAATAACGCGCGAAAACATTGCTAGTTGCAAACTTTTAGTAAAAATATAATAGGAGAATAAATATGGTAAACAAAGATTTTTTCATAGCACTCGACGACCTTGAGAAGGAAAAGAAAATTAACAAGGAACAGTTTATTTCGGCACTTGAAGTCGCCCTCACATCTGCCTACAAAAAGGACTTTGGCGAGGCGATGAAAGCTAGCGTGAAACTGAACGCCGAGAAAAGCACTATAAAGGTATATAGTTACAAAACCGTTGTAGAAGAAGTGGACGACCCTGACAAGGAAATTAGTCTGGAAGAAGCAAAAGAACAAAAGGAAAGTTACGTTGTCGGCGACATAATTTCGCAAGAAGTCACACCAAAAGACTTCGGGCGTATTGCCACGCAAATAGCAAAGCAAGTAGTGCTCCAAAAACTTCGCGAAGCGGAATATCAAGTCGCGCTCGACGAACTGTCTGAGAAGCAAAACGAACTATTAACCGCTGTCATAAGACGCATCGATCGCGGGATTGTCTACGTGGAAATCCCTGGCAGTCAAATGGAAGGCGTTATGCAAGAAAACGACCAAATCCCCAGCGAAAACTACGCCATAGGTGACCGCATAAAAGTGTATGTCAAAAACATAAAAGACACAAACAAGGACAATACTTTTGTCCAAGTTTCAAGAAGCAACGCCGGTTTTGTGAAGAAACTTTTTGAACTGGAAGTTCCCGAGATTAAAAGTGGTGAAATTGAGATAAAAAACGTCGTTCGTGAAGCGGGATATAGAACTAAAATCTCCATCGCCACAAAGAACACAAATCTCGACGCAGTGGGTGCTTGCGTGGGCGTGAAAGGTATGAGAATTTCAAACATAATTGGCGAATTAAACGGCGAGAAAATTGATATAATAGAATATTGCGAAAATCCTTTGGAATACATCGCAAAAGCCCTCTCCCCAGCAAAGGTGCTGACCGTCTATGTCTTAGAGGGTAATAACTACGCCCGAGCCGTCGTGCCAGACGACAAATTGTCGCTCGCAATTGGCAAAGCGGGGCAAAACGTCCGCCTAGCAGTGCGCTTGACGGGCTGGAAAATCGACGTGAAACCAGAGAGTGTGGCGAAGCAACTGGACGGAGAACTCCTCCTTAAAATTGAAAAAGAAAGTTTAATGGAAGAACATCGCGACGAATAAGGGGGCACATATGGCAAAGAAAATCCCACAAAGAATGTGTGTGGCGTGCCGTGAAATGAAGGACAAATCGGCATTAATCCGCATTGTCCGCAAAAACCAAAACGAGTTCGACATCGATGAAACACAAAAAGCAAACGGTAGAGGTGCATATGTGTGCAATAAAGCAACTTGCATCGAAAAATGTATCAAGCAAAAATCACTGAACAGAGCGTTTAAATGCAATGTCTCACAAAGTGTTTTTGATAAATTAAGACAAAAAGTATAGGGGTAAGAATTTTTGAGCAAAAAAGAAAAAGAGAAACAAACCATAGGGAACATTAAAATGCTGGAAGAACTTAGCAATAGCGGGCTCGTCCCGTCCCTTTTTCGCGAAGTAAAACGTGCAAAACAACAGACAATCAATATTATAAACTCCTTTAGAGAGCAAATTTTGTCGCTTCAAAAACAAGAAGAAGAGAGAGTTAAGCAAGAAGCACTTAAAACTCAAGCGAAAATGAAGCAAGAAGCCAGCGTTCAGAACGAACCTAAACAATCTTTTGCTGATTTATTTCTAAATAAAAAAGACAAAGAAAAACAAGCAGAAGAAGTCCCAACTCCAAAAGTTGTAGTTGAAGAAAAAAAGCCAATAATGGAGCAAAAAGAAGTTCAGCCTCAATCTGCCCCTGTGCAAAAACCTTTTGTTCAAAATAACCAAAATCAAAATAGTCAAAATAGACCCCAATACTCTGGGAGACCAGCAAATTACAGTGGACCAAGACCTCAAAATGCGTCGCCACGACCTTTTAACAATTACAGCAACGTAAGGAACGAGCAAAATAATAACAATTATCAAAATAACAACAACTCTCAAAGGCAACCATATGGGCAAAGACCTTTCAACAATTTTAACAACCGTCCTTATCAACCAAACAATTTCAATAACCGTCCTTATCAGCCAAACAATTCCGGTTCAAATAATTTTGGTTCAAACGGTTCTTTTGCGCGAAAGCCTTACACTCCAAACGCAAATACTTCTCAAAACAAATCCCTATCTGGCATTATTCCGCACAAAACAGGACCTCTTGCCTCGGCTACTTCTGTGTTTGTAACCAAAGAAAGAGATTTTACAAACAAGAAAAAATCTACAGGATATAAAAGTTCTGACGACGACAAGCGCATAAACAAAAAGTCGCTTATTAGGCGCGGACTAGTGGAAGAGCAGAGCATCGAAGAGCGAATGGTTACGCGCAAACTAAAACTCAAAAAACAAAAAGTGGAACAAGCGATCGTAATCAGTGCTCCTGTGACAAACGCTGTCATCACGACTCCAAACTTGACGGTTAAGATTTTGTCCGAGAAAATCGGCAAACCTGCCACAGATATCATAAAACAACTTATGGTACTCGGCGTTATGACCACGATAAATACCCCTATTGATTTTGAGACCGCGGAACTTGTGTCCACAGAACTTGGCGTGACATTGGAACTCAAACTCGAAAAGACTTTTGAAGAGAAACTCAAAGAGCGCATTGCGCAAAACGACGACCAAAATCAAGAAAAACGCGCGCCCATCGTCACGATTGTTGGTCACGTCGACCACGGCAAGACGTCGCTTCTTGATTATATCAGGAAAACCAGCGTGACAAAGAGCGAGGCGGGCGGTATTACACAAAAAATTGGCGCCTATTCCATTAACTGGAAAGGCGAAAATATTACCTTTGTCGACACCCCGGGGCATGAGGCGTTCATAAATATGCGAAAACGTGGCACGGAAATCACCGACATTGCCATTCTTATCATTGCGGGCGACGACGGCATTAAACCTCAAACTGTGGAAGCGATTAAGGAAATAAAAGCCGCCAAAGTGCCAATGATCGTCGCAATTACAAAAATTGACAAACCAAACATCGACCTCGAACGTATCAAAAACCAACTGACCGAACACGATGTCCTTGCAGAAGAATGGGGTGGGGATACGATTGTCGTCCCTGTGTCCTCAGTCACCGGCAAAGGTATCGATAAACTGCTTGAAACCATAATTCTAGTTGCTGAAATCCAAGAACTTCGCGCAAACACGAAACGCAAGGCAGTAGGCACAATTATGGAGGCATCTCTAGACAAAAACCGTGGACCGATCGCCAATGTTATTGTTCAAAATGGCACACTTCGAGTTGGCGACAGCATTGTGTCTGGGTTCGCTCTAGGCAAAGTCCGCGCGCTTATCGACGACAAAGGTCGCTTCGTCGCAAAGGCTGTAACATCTATGCCTGTCTCAGTTTTGGGTTTTGACAGCGTGCCAAATGCGGGCGACGCTTTCCAAGTCGTGGACGAGAAGTTTAGCAAAAATGTCATCGAAGAACGCCGAATAAAAATGGCGCAAAAGAAAATCGAAAACGGCGCCGCAAGGAGTCTCGACGAATTTTTAGCAACCCCAAAACAAGAAGACAAAAAACCATTAAATATTATTATAAAAGCCGACAGCCAAGGTTCTGCAGAGGCTCTCAAACAGAGCATAAGCGAGATTAAAAACGACGAAGTTGCCGTTGAAATCGTCTTGTGTGGTGTGGGCAATATAAGCGAAAACGACATTCGTCTCGCCAGCGTTTCAAAGGCGATGATTGTGTCGTTTAACACAAAAGTCCTTTCAAAAATCACAAACTTTGCAAAGCAAAACAAAGTGGAAATCCGCGAATATGACATTATTTACAAAGCAATCGAGGAAATTGAAAGTATTATTAAAGCAATGATGGCGCCTAAGTTTGAAGAAAAAATAGTCGGTCACGCGCAAGTGAGAGCGCTGTTTAAAATAAGTTCAGTCGGCACGATTGCCGGTTGCTATGTAACGGACGGCAAAATTGTCAGAAATGGACTTGTGAAAGTCCTTCGTGACGGCAAAGAAATCTTCGAAGGTAAAATTGCGACCCTTAAACGCGAGAAAAATGACGCACGTGAAGTAGCTTCAAATTATGAGTGCGGTATCCGCGTTGAAGATTTCAACCTTGTTTTGGAGGGCGACATTCTCGAATGTTCCGTTCGCGAACAAATAACAATTTAGGAGAATATAAATGAGTTTTAAACTGGAGAGAGCAAACGCTCAAATTCAAAAATCACTGGCGGAAATAATTGCAGAAATGAACGATCCACGGCTATCGGGCAAAATGGTGTCGGTCGTGCGCGTCGCCGTCTCGCCGGATTTAAAGCACGCCAGCGTAATCGTCAGTGTGTTCGACAAAGATAAAACCGCGGCATTTTCTGCCATAAACAAAGCCAGCAGTTTCATTCGTCACGAACTCGCCAGGCGCCTTGATTTCAGGATAATTCCAAACCTAAATTTTGAACTAGACGACACCGAAGATCGCTTGAAAAATCTTGACGAAAAATTCAAAATGATTGAGCGTCTATAAAAAAAGTTTATCCAAAGAGGACATTATGAATGATATAATTAGTCTCATAAATTCTAACCAATCCTTCGCGATATTTTCCCACGTCAACCCAGATGCGGACGCACTTGGCTCTATGAACGCCCTTGCAATAATGCTCAGGAAATTAAAAAAGAAAGTGTTTTTGTATTGCGACGGCAAAGTCCCCCGCAACATATCTTTTTTGAAAATAAACTTGGAAAAAAACGCCAAGTATATCGAGACTGTGGACGCATGCATTATGGTCGATTGCAATTCACTTGACCGTTTAGGCGACTATGCAAAATATTTTGAAAATGCCAAAATAAAGGCAATTATCGACCACCATCAGCGTGGCGAAATTAAATTCGACGCCCAGTATGTAGACAGCAACGCCCCCAGCACTTGCGACATTTTGTGCGACCTCGCGAAACTTCTCCCTGTAAAAATAAACGCAAGCATTGCGCTAAATTTATATGCGGGACTTTCTAGCGACACGGGTTGTTTTATGCACCCAAGCACCAACAAGACGAGTCACATCCATACATCGGAACTTTTGGAATTTGGTTTTGACCTAGAAAGCGCCAATTATAATATGTTCAAATTCAAACAGCGAAACTATCTAAAATTCTACAAAACAGCACTACGTAACACCAAACAATATTTGCGTGGAAAGGTCTACATAACCATTTTTAGTCTGCGCGCCTACAAGCGATTTAAAAAAATATGCGAAGAAAGCGCTTCGTTTGGATTCCTTGACGGCATCGACGGCAACGAGATTCGCGCCAGAATTACTGAAATGGAAGCGGGAGTTTACACTCTCAGTTTTCGCTCCAACAAATACGCAAATGTCTGCAACATTGCCGAGAAATTCGGCGGGGGTGGGCATATTCGTGCCTCGGGCGCCACTTTTAAAGGTAACCTAAAGGACGTTGTTTCTCAAATCCTTGATTATTGCAAAATAGAACTCGGGCGGGGAAAATGATTGGTGTTCTTAATGCCTATAAACCAAAAAATAAAACGTCTGGTGCGGTCGTTTTGGCAGTCAAAAAACTTCTGAACATTCGCCAAGTGGGGCACCTAGGCACACTCGACCCGCTGGCAAGTGGCGTTTTGCCGCTAACAATC
>CAYJEF010000013.1:0-10606 GCA_964369125.1 uncultured Christensenella sp. | reverse complement strand
TATATATTTATCAAATTATACTTTCACGACAAGGCATATAAAAAGTTTTGGAGGAGAAATGCAAAAGAGCAGGAATTTCAAACTGATGTTTTTTAGTCAAGTCGCAGTTTTATTTATATGCTTTTTTTCCTTTGTTCTTTTCTCTCCAATTAGTTTAAACAAACAAAATATTCCAACTGCCACGGCGCAAACTGAGACGCTTCCGTCTGATTATTTTTTGTATAACACCTCACTTCAAAGTTTCCCGCAAAACTCACAAGGGCTGACCCCAAACGTTGAAAACCAATATCAAAGCGACCTTTGCTGGGCATTTTCCACGCTGACCGCGTTTGAGACGACTATATATAAAACGGGGCTGGTCAATAAGAGCGTGCCACTGAACTTCTCGGAACTCGACCTCGCGTATAACGTGCAGATTGAGTCGCGTGCGTGGAACAGACTTGGCGGGGGAGCATTTGAAGTGGCATACGAATATTTATCCAGTGACAGAGGTCCCGTTTTGGAGCAGGCGTGGGAAGAATCTACCGAATTTAGAACCTATTGGCAATCGTCGCCAAATACTCTCGCTAGCAGTTATAGCACGGGAATAACTACATACGGTCGTGCGGACAATGCAGGGTTTAGCGCGCTTGAGGCATATTTCTTTCCTTCCCGCGAGGGGATTATCCTTGAAGATGCGCAAAATAATGTGGCGCAAGAAGTCACCGACGGAAAGATTCTTGCAAACAGAAACAACATAAAATCGCACATTTTGAACAACGGCGCCGTGACTGCGTCGATGTATATTGGCGACGGAACTACATATTTCTCGGACAGTTTATACTATTATTTTTATAATAATAACAACGAAGATCATATGGTCGCTCTCGTGGGTTGGGACGACAACATTGTTATTAAAGGCGCTGTCGGCGCGTATATAGTCCAAAATTCCTATGGCACTTCTTCGCATATGGGCAATGGCGGGTTCTTTTATATCGCCTATGACGACACGCTAATTGAAAACAACGTGTGTGCTTTTAAACGCGTGGGCGCCTCGCTTACTGACACCTTGGAATATGACAATATGCGGGACTCTGATTATGAAAATCAATTTGTGACATACACCGACGCCGAACACAAAACGTTTACGCTAAATTATTTTAATATATCAAACACGTCATACACCGCAAATCTATATGAGATTTCAAATATCTATCAAAGTCAATATATCAGCAGGATTAAAGTGCCAACAGTGTGCGTTAGGAATTTAACCGAAAATTCATTTCAAAATTATAGACCGACGAACTTTAAAGTGTATGTCCTAAACGGACTAAACAGCAATCTCTCGTCGGCTTTAAGCAGTAATTTTAATTCTAAAACGCCCGTGTTAAACAAATATGCGACGGGCGCCGACCCCTATCTTTTTGAGTCTAACCAAACGGGGTATTACACCATAGAACTCGACACAGATATGCAACTTTCAGGCAATCATTTTGCCATAATTTTCGAGATTACTAATGGAAACCTCTTGCACAAGGACAACAATTCTACTGGTGACATTGCGGAACCCACATACTTTTCATCACAGCCGTCGTCCACGTGGCTTGTGTATGACTCTTCGCCAAGCAACCCAAGTAGTGGCGTCGAGTGTGTTTTGCCAATGATTGTCCAAGCAAAATATGACCTTATGGAAATGGACTACAATATTTCGGGAAAATCGGTTATTTACGACGGGGGATTTCACAACCCAATTATAGAGGTGACGACGCCAAACACATACACAGTGAAATATAGTTTGGACGGAGAGAATTACACGCAAAACCTTCCAAATTTAAAGAATGTGAAGATTGTGGACAACTTGGTGACATCATATAACGTTTATGTCAAAATTGAGGCGAGCAACTACGCGACCGTCACGCAAATAGTGGAAATTACAATCAATCCGCGCCCGCTTGTTATCATTCCAAACTCGGTAACGCGAATTTACGGTGAGCCTTATATGCTTCCAACCGTTAGCATTTTGCAAGGCTTGCTGAACACCGAAACGGCGGGCAGGACGGGCAGAATGGCGGTGCAGGACGTAAACGAAAATGGACTGACTGACGTCGGGGAATACAATATTGTTCAAAACACTTTTAATTTGGTGAATAGCGCTAGTTTTAACCAGACGAATTACACGATTTCCTTTCAAACTGACGTGAAATATATCGTTACCCCAAAGACAATAATGCTCGTGCCCGAGGCACTTTCTAAATTTTACGGCGATGTCGACCCCGTGCTGGCGTTTTATTTTGACGGAGTGGAGGGAGACCAAAATGCGCTTGCAACGGCGACTTTGGAGCGCGGAGCGGGCGAAAATGTGGGGCAATATGCCGTGTCGCTCTCTGGCGAGATTACGCTAACAGACGATGAGGGGAGTGGATTTTTTGCAAATAATTATATGGCGGAGTTTTCAAGTTTTGACCATTATTTTGTTATTGTTCCTCGCGTGATTACTGCCGTTGCGGACACAAACCAAAAGAAAATATTTGGAGAGAACGACCCCATTTTGACATTTACCTTTGGGAACACAATTTCGGGTGAAGTGCCAGCATACACGGGCGGACTTTCGCGTGAAATTGGCGAGGACGCGGGCAACTATGCGATTACAAAAGGCGACCTAGCGCTACAAAACGGTGAGGGGTTTATTGCTAGCAATTATGACCTTGAATTTAACTCGCAAATCGTTTATTTCAAGATTTCGCTTGGCACTATTGAGAATAATTTTACAAGCAACATAACGGTGTCATATGACGGCGAGGAACACTTTGTTCAGCACACGGCAGACGAGGATTTTACCGTTTTTTACTGCGAGATTGAAAGTGAAACTGACAGTTTTGTAGAGGCGAACGCACAAAGTGAGAATATTGGCGGACGGGACGCGGGCGTTTATTTTATTGCTTTCAAATTTATTCACGATAACTACGAACCAAAGTATGAAACAGCCAAAATTACCATAAATCCACGAGAACTAATTGTGAAACCAGAGGAAGAACAAAGCAAAATTTACGGCGAAAATGACGAGATTTTGTTTTATTTCGAAAATAACGTTACGGGCGAAACGCCAGCATTTTCGGGATTACTTTCGAGAATTGCGGGCGAAAATGTTGGGGAATATTTAGTCACTGCGGGCAACTTGGTCATTGAAAACGCCGACAACTTTTTGGCAAGTAACTATAATCTAAATTTTGACAACGCAAGTGGCGTTACATACGAGATTGTTAGACGAAAACTTACCGTCACACCTAGCGAAAATCAAAGTAAACAATACGGGAAAGACGACCCAATTCTCACGTTTTCGGGTTCAAACTATGCGTTTATAGACACGGCAAATTTCACGGGAGCCCTCTCACGCGAGGCGGGCAGTGACGTGGGCGAATATCTAATTTTACTGGGGACGTTGGCGCTTGGAGAGTCGCTTTCGGGCAACTATTTCATTGATTTTGACGACTCTGTGGCGTTTAGGATAGTGCCTGTCGGCGTGACAATTAAAGTAAAGGACAAGGCATATAACTACGGCAAACTCGTTCTTGATGGGTTTGATTTCTTGTTTATTGACAACACAGACACGAATTTCGTGGCGGGTGACGACCTAGGGCTTTCGTATTCGTTTATGGACGGCGAAGAAAACCCTATTGAAATTACGCAAGAGACGCGCGCGGGGACTTATTTTATTACGGCAGAAAGTGCGAGCGAAAACTATGCGGTGACGGTGGTTGCAGGTGAGTT
Source organism: uncultured Christensenella sp. (assembly GCA_964369125.1). Classification (GTDB taxonomy): domain Bacteria; phylum Bacillota; class Clostridia; order Christensenellales; family UBA1242; genus UBA7862. The sequence continues at coordinate 6,859 of CAYJEF010000013.1, read as the reverse complement.
CGTCATTTCGTATGAAAGTTACATCGTGACTTTTAAGATTGAAGCGACACAGCGCGGGGGAGACGTTTTGGGCACGACCAAGGTGAAAGATGTCACGCATTTTTCAATGGTCGGCGAACTGCCCGGCGGGATTCCGCTTGCGCCAAGCGTGGACGATTTTGAGTTTTTGCGCGGGTATACTTTTAAGGGTTGGCAGAAAAATGTTGGCGTGGGTTGGGTTGACGTTGCGGATATCGCAAGCGAAGAAATTACTGGCACTACGACTTTTAGGGCAATTATGCAACTGATATCCTACAAAATTACCTATCATTTGGACGGTGGGACGCTGTATAATGCAAAACTTTCATACGTCTACACCGAGGACGATTTCACGCTTAGTGCGCCAATTAAGCGCGGGTATAATTTCGTGGGCTGGTTTAATTTTAGCGATTTTTCGGGCGAAATGGTGGGGATTATTGACGCGACGGGGCAGGTCAATCTCAATTTCTATGCAAAGTGGCAGATTCAAAATTATTCCATTACTCTTCCGCCTGCGACCACGGGGCTGAGCGTCACGCCGTCTGTTATTGGTTCCATTACTTTTGGGGCGATTTTTACGCTGGAAATTAACCTCGACCTTTCGCATAATAGGTCGTATAGCACGATGCAAGTTTTCGCCAAATGGGGCAGAACTCCAGACGAACCGGAGGAACTTGTTCCACAAAGAGTGAATGTTTTGAACGAACAGGACGGTGACGGAGTGAAGTATGTCTACACGATTTCGGACTTTGACGATGATTTCGAGATTGTGATTTCGGGCGTTACGATTAACGTTTACGAAGTTGTTTTCGTGGCAAGCGGGGTCGAGGTGGCAAGGCGAAGTGTCGAGCACGGCGGGACTTTAGCATTCGCAAATTTTCCTGAAATTCCAAGCAAAGAACACTATGATGACACTCCGGCGGTTTGGAGCGTTCAAACAAATGTTAGCTGTGGTAGCGACGTGGTGATTAGTGCGATTTACACGCCAAATATTTATACTGTCACGTTCGTGATGGCAAACGGGAGCGAGATTCAAGTGAATGTGGCGTATGGGTCGCCGGTGGATACGTCGGCGCTTGAAAGTGAATATAAACTGAACATTTTTGAGTATTTTATCTTTGCAAAACCGCTTGATAACATTTCTTCTAACGAGGTTATTGGGGTGTCGGTGGGGTCAAATATTCATATTTTATATATTGTTCTTGGTGTGCTTGCGGGGGTCGTTGTGCTTGTTTTTATGGCGAGTATTGTTCGCAAACAACACAGGCGCCTTGCCGTTCCAAAGATAAGCAAAGCGGAATATAGGGAACTTTTGGAGCGAGAGAATGTGAGATTGGGGCGCAAAAGCGAGAATAATAAAAACATTAAAAAATGATTTTTTATGCCTTTTTAATGTGTGCTTTTTACGTAATTTCCATTTAGTTTAATTTAGGACAAGGGGGTGTCCGACCGACTTTTTTGCCCCCCTCCGCTTGAGGGGGCAAAAAAAACACTCCTCACCAAAACTGGCGAGGAGTGTAATTCGAGCGTTTGCTCGAATGTCGGTCGGACGTTTTCTACATAAAATTTGACATTTGTCTCATAAATTCAATCGGGCATTTTGTCTCATAAATTAAGTCGGACGTTTGTCTCATATATATTTTTGTCCGACATTTATATTATTAGTTTTGTGAGAAAAGTTTTAGTAATTGCTTATATTTTTCTTCCGCCCAATTTTTGCTTTGTGCGTAGAGTTTTTTTGCTTCGTCGGGAGAAGATTTTAGTAATGCGGTATATCTGCTTTCGCCCTCTAAAAATTCCAAATAATCGCGCGTTGGAGCGGGACTATCAAGAGTAAAAGCAGGTTTGTTTTGTGCTAAATTTCGTGGGTCATATCGGTAAAGGTGCCAATATCCGCACTCGACCGCCTTTTTGATTTCCTCCTCGGCATATCGCATATTTATGCCGTGATTGATGCACGGAGCATACGCAATAACCAAACTTGGACCATTAAAACTTTCCGCCTCGGAAATGGCGCGCACCGATTGATTCATATTTGCGCCGAGACCAATTTGCGCCACATAGACGTTTTTATACGTCATTGCAATTTGTCCAAGGTCTTTTTTTGGCGTGCGCTTTCCGCCACTCGCGAACTTTGCCGTGGCAGACAGTGGAGTTGCTTTCGACATTTGCCCGCCGGTGTTGGAATACACTTCGGTGTCGAGCACCAAAATATTCACGTTCTCGCCACTTGCTAAAACTTGATCGAGCCCGCCAAACCCGATGTCATATGCCCAGCCGTCACCGCCGATTATAAACACACATTCTTTCACAAAGTGCTTTACTTGTGCTTCAAGGGAAGTGCCAGCAACGAGCGGAGTTAGTTTTTGCGCCAGTTCCAAACTCGCCTCGCCGTCGTCGTATTTTTCTAACCATTCAGCAAGCAATTTTGTCAGTTCGCTTTCCTTTTTGTTTTTGCCTAAAAACGCCACGACGTCGTCCCGAAGTTTTTCGCGTTCGTGCTTTTTGGCAAGGTAAATCCCGAGCCCAAACTCCGCGTTGTCTTCAAACAGACTGCTTGCCCACGCTGGACCTCTGCCGTTTTTATCCTCTACATATGGGCAGGTTGGCGCACTGCCGGAATAGATACTACTGCACCCCGTTGCGTTCGCGACAACTAGGCGTTTGCCAAAAAGTTGCGATACGAGTTTGATGTATGGTGTCTCGCCACAGCCCGCGCACGCGCCCGAAAATTCGAAGTAGGGCTTTAAAAATTGACTGCCTTTTAGGGTGTTGTCTTTGAATATTGTCTTTGGGTTTTCGATTGCCTTGCTAAACTCATAATTTTCTTTTTCTTGCTTTGAAAGTTCCACTGTACTCGTCATTTCTAGCGCTTTTTTGCGAGCAGGGCAAACCTCTACACAGTTCCCGCAACCCGTGCAATTAGCAGTGTCTATTTGCACTCTAAATTTATAATTTGGCACGCCAATGGCGTCCAAAGTTTCAAAAGTTTTTGGCATATTTTTGGCGTCAGTTTCGCCGACAAGAACGGGACGAATGGCGGCGTGTGGACAAACTGCGGAGCACATATTGCACTGTATGCAGTTTTCTTTTATCCACTTTGGACTCTCGATGGCGATGCCACGTTTTTCGTGTTGAGACGTGTTCGTGGGCACATAACCGCGCGTGTCAAAACTCGACACGGAGAGAGTGTCGCCTTTTTTGTGCTCGATTATTTTTATGAAATTTTTGTCATAGTCGTTTGCAATTTCGGCGGGTGTGTTTTTGTTTATAGAAAATTTTGCCGAGGTTAAATCCACTTCCGTGAGGTGTTTTGTGGCGGATTTTATCGCTTTTACGTTGGCGTCCACTACCGCTTGACCCTTTTTCGCGTATGATTTTTCGGCTGCGTCTATCATAAGTTTTTCTACTTTATTGTATGGAATAATGCTCGCAAGTTTAAAAAATCCCGCTTGCATAATTACGTTAATTTTGTTCCCAAGCCCCACTTCTTCCGCTAGTTTATTAGCGTCGACAATATACAATTTTGCGTGCTTTTCGCGCAACGTTTCAAAAAATTTGTTTGGCAAAATATCATAAATTTCATTTGCGCTGTATGGCGAGTTTAATAGAAAAATTCCGTTTTCTTTTAGGTCGTCCTCCATTGCATACTTGCCCACAAAATTCACGTTGTGGCACGCCACAAAATCGGCGCTTGTTATGAGGTAAGGCGAATTTGTATGGTTTTTGCCAAACCGCAAATGAGAAATGGTAACGCTCCCAGATTTTTTGGAGTCGTATTCAAAATATCCCTGCACATTAAGGTCGGTGTTTTCGCCGAGAATTTTTATGGAATTTTTGTTTGCGCTGACGGTGCCATCGTTGCCGAGTCCATAGAATTTGCACGAAAAATTCCCGCTTTCAATGTCGAATTTTTCGTCCACGGGAAGGGAAGTGTGCGTCACGTCGTCGATAATCCCGACGGTAAATCCGTTCTTCTGTTCGCCATGTAAGTTGTCAAACACTGCTTTGACCATACGTGGCGTGAACTCTTTGCCACCCAGTCCATATCGTCCGCCAAGCACGGTTACGTCCGTTCGTTTTGCTCTAAACATAGCAGTCGCGACGTCTTTATACAGCGGTTCGCCGTCGGCGCCACTTTCTTTGGTTCTATCAAGAACCGCCACGCGCTTCGTCGATTTTGGGAGGGCGGACACAAAGTCAATGGTCGAAAACGGACGATATAACCGAACGCACAACACGCCATATTTTTTGCCGTGTTTTATGTTCAAAAATTCTACCGCGTCTTTCGCCGTCTCGACGCCACTGCCCATTAAGACAACGACATCAGTCGCGTCTTTTGCACCAAAATAATCAAAAAGGTTATATTTTCTGCCGGAGATTTTTTCTAAATCAGCCATTGCATTTTTCACGGCAGACACTGCGCCGTCATAAAACTGGTTAGAGCCCTCGCGGTTTTGGAAATATATGTCTGGGTTTTGCGCCGTGCCTTGCTGGTGAGGGGAAGTGCTGGACAGTGCGCGGGCTTTGTAGTCCTCAATCTCGCGTTTTGGCAAGACTTTTAGCAAGTCGTCGTTTGAAATTTCCGTGATATTTTCTATTTCGTGCGATGTCCTAAATCCGTCGAAGAAATGCACGAATGGTACGCTACTTTTAAGTGTTGCAATATGCGCCACGACCGCCATATCCTGTGCCTCTTGAACCGAGTTTGAACAAAGCATCGCAAAACCCGTGCTTCGGCAACTCATCACGTCACTGTGGTCGCCGAAAATGGATAACGCATGCGTGGAAAGTGCCCGAGCCGCGACGTGGAACACGCATGGGAGCAGTTCACCCGCTATTTTATACATATTAGGGATCATTAAAAGTAGCCCTTGACTGGAAGTGAAAGTGGTCGCTAAGGCACCCGCCGAGAGCGCCCCATGAACCGCGCCCGCCACGCCTGCTTCGGATTGAAGTTGCGTCACGAGCAGTGTGCGTCCAAACAAATTTTTGACCCCTTTTGCGCTCCATTCGTCGCAACTTTCCGCCATTGGTGACGACGGCGTAATTGGATAAATTGCCGCCATTTCGGAAAAGCAATATGCAATGCGCGCTGCTGCTGTGTTTCCGTCAACTGTTATTTTCATTCCATTCTCCTTTGTGCCTAAAGCACCGAACATTCAATAAATTTAGTATGATAAGTTTTGCCCAAAATGTCAAATTTTCTTTCCACTTTATATTCTTTGTGTGATACAATAAAATTATGAAAATAAGCAAAAATTTCTGCATTATTGTCGAATATATCGGCACAAACTATTGTGGTTGGCAACGTCAAGACAACGGCGTTTCTGTTCAAGAAGTGCTGGAAGACGCTATTTTTAAGGCGTTAAACGAACGAGTTTCGACCACGGGCAGTGGCAGGACGGACGCTGGCGTGCATGCGCTCTCTCAAGTGGCAAATTTTTGTTCCGTTACAACAATTCCCGCGGATAAACTCAAGATTGTGATCAATCAACACCTGCCAAAAGACATTCGCGTGAAGAAAAGTCTAGAAACTTCGCCCGACTTCAATGCCCGCAAAACTGCAAAAAAGAAAACATATTTATATAAGATTTACACAGGCGCCGACCTTAGCGTTTTCGACGAAGATAGAGTGCTTCATTTCCCGCAAAAATTAAACATTAAAGCGATGAATAAATGCGCTGAAATGCTTGTCGGCAGTCACGATTTTTCGGCGTTTGTGTCGTCTGGTAACACGACGAAAGACTGCGTTCGCACGATATTTTCTGCCACCGTTTCCAAAGACAACAACTATGTTTATTTCGAAATTACGGGCAGTGGGTTTTTATATAATATGGTGAGGATTTTGACGGGGACACTCCTCGACATCGGGACGGGACGCATTACAGAGGCGAAATTTAAAACAATTTTAAACTCGCGAGACCGAAAACTTGCCGGCAAAACGGTGAGCGCTTGCGGGTTATATCTTATGGACGTGCAATATTAGCGCCGTTAAAATACTTTTAATTTCCATAAATTTATCTTGACAATATATCATAAAACAATTATTATATTGTCTATGCAATATTATATTTTGTCTATTAGCCCAGAGAAAGTATAGATGCGAATTATTTACAAAGTTTGAAGGAGAAGAAATGAAAACTTATATGGCAAAACCTCAAACTGTGGAACAAAAATGGCTCGTCGTGGACGCCACGAACATTCCCCTTGGTCGCCTTGCCAGTCAAGTCGCCGCCATTTTAAGGGGCAAAAATAAGCCAGAATATACTCCACACGTTGACACTGGGGATTATGTTATTGTTATAAACAGCGACAAAGTTGTCTTAACGGGCAACAAATTAAAAGATAAAAAATACTATCACCACTCAGGTTATATCGGCGGAATGAAAGAAATTGGATATGACAAACTTATGCGCGAAAAGTCCGATTTCGTGGTGACGCGCGCGGTGAAGGGTATGCTTCCACACAACTCTCTAGGAGCAAAAATGTCAAAGAAACTGAAAGTGTATAAGGACGCAAACCACAAGCACGAGGCGCAAAAACCTGAAATGATTACAATCAAAGGAGCAAGAGAATAATGGCAGAAGAAGTGAAAAAAGCAAAACCAGTTGCTGGAAAAAAGCAACCAACAGTAGCCTCAAAGCCAGAAAAAGTCACAGAAACCAAAAAGGTGGAAAAAGTGACTAAAGCGGAGGCTCCAAAGGCAGAAAAAGTTGTCGCAAAAGCGGAGAAAATCGAAAAAGTCGAAAAGACTGAGAAAGTAGAGAAAGCCTCAAAGACCCCAAAAAAAGCAAAAGTTGCAAAAGTTAAGGCAAATATCTTGACAGGTCGCAGAAAG
>CAYJEF010000012.1:0-12323 GCA_964369125.1 uncultured Christensenella sp. | reverse complement strand
GTTTTGTCCTAGAACTTAAGTTTGAAGTAAATTATCTTAATTTTTTAGACTCAAATATTAAAAAACTTTTGGACGCTGACACAATTGAAGACAAAAATGATTGGTTCACTCAAAATGGCGTCACCGTCGATTGGGAATTTTTGAGAGTTATTGATGAAGACGACTTAGTTATTTTTAGATTACACAAATAATTATTTTTAATAAAAAATACACACAAAAAAACTGCTCAATTTTGAGCAGTTTTTGCACGATTTTGGAGTGGTTTTGGAGTGGTTTTGGAGTGGTTTTGGAATGATTTTGAATGATTATTGAGCAATTTTCACACAATTATAAAGTCTTTTTGAATTAATCATCATCTGGCATATTTTGCTCTTTTGGCAAAATTAAACTCTTTGGCAAAACCTCGCAACCTTCGTATAAAATGCCTTGCTGTGGCTCGTATGTTGCGTGCCTTAGGGGTTTAGATAAGACGAGTTTTCCGTCTTTTAGGTAGTCGATAAACGACTGCACCTCATAGCCATTTTTAGACGATTTTACGCGGATAAATTCCCCTTTAAACATTATTTTGTCGGCAAATTTTCCGTCGCTATCTGGTATAATTTTGTCTTTAACTGCGGGTATAGTTTTTACTATTTCGCTACGTGTTTTTATCACCAAATTTTCGGGGTTTGTGTCGCCGTAAACTTTAAAAGTTATTGTCTCGTTGTTTGCAATAGCGTAAATGTAGATGGGCAATTGTGTGGTGTTTTTAAACTTGAGGTCGGCGCCGTTCCACGAGACCATCGCGTCAAATCCGGGTTTAACATATGACACAGGAAGAGAATGTTTGTGCGATTCGTCCACAGTGATGTTTGCGTGAAGGAGCGCATTGTATAGCGTGCTCGACACCTGACAAATGCCCCCGCCGATGCCAGAAACGAACGCCCCGTCCTTTATTATATTTGCTGATTTATATCCCTTTTCTGTGGTGCGCCTGCCCACAATGTCGTTGAAAGAAAACGTCTCGTTTGGCAAAATTTCTGTGTTATTAAGTGCCTGTGTCGCGAGGTTTATGTTGTTTTTCCTGCCCGAACTTGACGATGAATATTTGGTGGAAAATTCCGCTTGAAGTTTGGTAGCACGCAAAATGTCGTCTTCCACAAACTCTGGAATAACTGGGTGAGTGGTGGCGTGTATTGTCTTGAAATCTGACGAAAGTGAAGATGCAATATCCGCATATAATTTTTGCCTATCAAGTTCTTGCCCTGTTTTTGAGGGCAGAATTGAGAAAGAACTTTTGCTAAAATTTGCGCGTGCACACACTGGTTTTGTCTCTATTTCGTTTGCAATCTTGTCGATTTTTTCTTCTATGCCAATAAGTGTATATTTCACCGCTTGTTCGTCGTTAAAACCCATTCTTTTTATTTTTCTAATAAGTGCTTTTCCTGACGTTCCGCGCCGATGGCTTTTTTCTAGTTCGTCTAAAATGGTGTGGACTTTAGAGTCTATTTCAAAATCACTTTTTGAGAATGCCCAAGTTTTGTCCTCATAGATTATAGTCAGCGAAATGTTTTCCTCGTCTAGTTTCTCTGTCAAGATTTTTTCCTTTGCCTTATCGGGCGCTAAATTTCCTACGTCTACTCCGCAAAGGGAAGTCCCGGGCGAGAAAACCGAGGGTGAAAGAATAAATTTATTGACGTAAAAAAAACACAAAAACGGCAGGATGAACGAAAATACAAACGTAACTGCCAGCCCTTTTAGTTTGCTAAATTTCTTGTGACTATTTTTTTTCATAGAAATAGTATGCTTATTTCTTGCTTATTTATTTCCTACATTCCAAGAAGATTGTCCACATCGTCGTCATCGCTACTCTCAAGTTTTATTGGGTCAATGTCGGCGACGTCTTTTAGTTTGCGCTGGATTGTTCGAGTTTTTTTGGTGGCAAAATCAAGAGTGCTGGACGCTTCGTCAATTTTCTTTTGCGTCTTTGAAAGCAGTTCCACAAACTTATTAAATTCCGATTTGAACACGCTTAGGGTATTATATATTTCACTGCTACGCTTTTCGATTGCGAGAGTTTTAAATCCCATTTGCAGACTGCTTAGCAGTGCCGTCAGTGTGGTTGGTCCCGTTACCATCACGCGATATTTTTGCTGGAGCATTTCGCACAGCGCTGGGCGACGAATAACCTCGGCGTAAAGCCCCTCAACTGGCAAATATAGCACGGCAAAATCGGTGGTGGCAGGGGGAGATATGTATTTTTCGTTTATGCTTTTTGCCTCTTCTTTTATGCGGATTTCAAGATTTTTAATTTGCGTCTCAATCTCTTTTGGGTCGTTGTTTTCGCTGGCTTGACACAACCTGGAATAGTCTTCCATAGGGAACTTTGCGTCTATAGGAAGGAGCAATTCGTTCTCGTCTTTGCCGGGGAGAACTACCGCAAAATCCACACGCTCGCTGGAATTTTTCTTTATGACAACCTGTTCTTTGTATTGCGACTTTGACAAGATTTGTTCAAGAAGATTGGATAATTGCACTTCGCCCCAACCGCCACGCGTTTTGACATTTGTGAGGACGCGCTTTAAGTCGCCAACGCCCGTTGCGAGTGACTGCATTTCGCCTATACCCTTTGACACAACGTCGAGCCCTTGCGTGATAATTTTCACGCTTTCACTAAGACGCTTTTCGAGGGTGCTGGATAATTTCTCGTCCACCGTCTGCCTCATCTGTTCGAGTTTTGCCTCATTTCTGTCCTGCAAAGATTTTAGATTTTCGTTTATTATTTCGCTAATACGGTTTAGTTTCGTTTCGTTTTCTTTCAAAATGTCCGTCAGTTTCTTTTGTATGTTTTCTAGTTGCATATTTTGGCTGGACGAAAGGTTTGTCAGGAAATTTAGGACGTTATTATTGTAGTCTCTAATTGTGGAAATAAGAAGTTCGTTCATTTGCTTAGATGACAAAGCAAAATTTTCAAACAGCATTTTGACTGTTCGCTCCAAATATTCGTTTTGCTTTTTTATATCGTCAAGCAAAATTGCGCCCGACACAGAGCCAGCGGATTTCTTGAAATATACCATAAAACTAACTACTATTGAAGCAACTGCCAGCACACATAATATAATTAAAATAATATTTGTTAAGTTCATTTTCTACCTCTAATTTTTTTTATATTATACCATTATTTTCGTCATTTTGGGTAGCAAAATGCAAAAATAAAACAAAGAAAATAATTAAAATTGACACAACTGCTCTAGGGTGATAAAATGCAAGTGATATGAAGAAATTTTGGACTGTGGTGCTACGAATAGTAATGGTCTTGTCGTTTGTTGGAGCGATTGTTTTCGTGGGTTTTGCCGTGGTTACTAATCAAGGTATTGCCTACGAGAGTTATAATTATATAACTATAAAATATGCCGAAACTGAGTTTGATGAATTTGGAACCGACGTTAGGGCGAATGTAAAACTCGTATATGGTGCGGCGCGGGACGAATATACCGAATTTATTGCGGACGCAATTTTTGAACTTAACGACGGTGCGGATTATTTGCTAGATTATCTTGCTCTTGAGGGCGATTTGCCAAAGGGCGAACATAATGCACTTACTGGCACTTTCAACAACTATTTATTGAAATTTCAGCAAGCGAAAATTTTGTATACCGAATATATGAGTGCTTATGACAAGGCGGTGGAGACCGGGGGCGCGTCGTATGCAAGCAACCTCGTCATAAGCGCCGAAAAGAAATTTTGCGACGCATACGTGGATTGTTATAGGGCGGGCAGTGTGTTCTTTAAAACTTTTGCAAATACCGTTCGCAAATATTCTTTTGAGGGGGGTGCATTGCCATATGGGTGCCAAAGTTACGCCATAAAAGTGGGACTTTGCGACTATGTTATATCGCAAGTATTTACGCCAACTCGCGGGGTTATTGGGACAAACTCGCTGAAAATTATTTTTGAAAATTATTGCCTAAATAGCGACAGATATGGTGACGATGACATTATTTTAAGCAATGATTTTAAGAGATTTATTAGCACACTGAACTCGCTTAATGTCTATGAATGGGCGGGTAATTTTGAAGTGTATGTGGAGAAAATTTCGAACAAAACTGACGCCACTTGGGCGAACGCATTTTTTAATGCGGGGAGGTTTTGATGAATAAATTTTGGCAGAATACCTTTGTAGTTTTAATATTTTGTGTGTTGGCGTTTTCGTCTGTTTTCTTTGTGGCGTGTGGCGAAAGAAATTATTCAAAACAAGATATTAGCGCCGTTTATTCCGCTATTTTAGACGATTATTGCGATAATAATGGATATATAAAAATCTCAATTGACGCTGATAAAGTGATACAAGAAGAAGTTTTATCTGACGACAAATACTATATTTTTCCATATATTCTTGACAACTTCGTGCAATATTCGTCGGGTGTGGTGTTTTCGGTGGCCCATAGGCAAAATGGAATAACATATTCACTCTCGAAATTTTCGCAAAAACAACTAAATGACATTTATCAAAAATTATCAAGTGTGAACGCAAAACTCAAAAACGTGGACGATATAAAAAAGATTTATGAGAAATCAGACGGATATTTGCGTTATAACGATTTAGTGAACGCATATTTTGATTTGATTGACGGACTTTATGCGCTTAGTGGCTCGTTTTCGGACTATTACATTAAGCCCCTTTATAATTCGTCATTTTCGCAAACTGACGTTGCAAAAGGGGCACTAAGCGACATTTTTTGGTATGAACTTTTCTCCCTTTCAAAAGTGAGTTATGTGTATGATTTTAAAAATTACACTGCGGACGAAACGAGCGGTTTTGTGGCGACTTGGTTTGGAGAAACCGACCTTTTGGGACAGTTTATGAATGACACAGCGGACATTCTATCGACACTCCTTTCAAACGGTGATTTGTCTTATAATTTGTCGACACAAAACAAAACTCGACTAGCAGAAGTTGTTACAAATTTGATTGAATTTAGGGGAGTTTTTGAGAGAGATTTTAATAATTTTGAGGGGATAATTGGCACTCTTGATTTCAAAAACTATCTAAATTCCGCAAGCAGGGAATCATATTTGCAAAATTGCCCAGATATTACTAGGTCTAAATTTGAACTAATTGACCGATTTATTATAGGAATTTATGAGTCTTTTATGGGCGGGATTCGGGTTAGTGCTACAAATATGAATGTTTAGAGGGGAAAATGAATTACAATAAACTGGCGGATTTGCTATTTAAAAATGCACATAGCGCGCAATATTATCTTGAAAAATATAAAAAGCGAGAGTTGACACAAGGGGCAGAGGTGACGCGGATTGCGCCCAGCCCAACGGGGTATTTACACATAGGTTCCGTGTATGGCGCGTTTATCGACAAGCTCGTGGCTCACCATTCCGGGGGCGTGTTTTTTATGCGCCTAGAGGACACCGATGACAAGCGTGAAGTGGAGCGTGCGGGCGACATTGCATATGATATGCTATCCTATTTTGGGCTCACTCCCGACGAGGGATACTGCGGGAGCGACGCGCCACAAAAGGGCGAATATGGGGATTATGTGCAAAGCAAACGCCGTGACATTTACGTGAGTTTTGCAAAGGAACTGGTGAAAAGGGGCAGGGCGTATCCTTGTTTTTGCGAGAAGGTTGAAGGCAAAGAGGAAATTTTTAGGCGCAGGCAGGACGAAATAGAGAAAAACCAAGAATTAGAGGAGAAAGACGCGTGCAGAGACTTGACTTTTGAGGAGGTTGAGGCAAAATTAAAGCAGGGGCTTCCTTTCGCCATACGCTTAAAATCGACGGGAGAGTCTTCTAAAATTTTTAAGTTTTTTGACGAGATTAAGGGGGAGCGCGAGATTCGCGAGAACACTAAGGACAGCGTGATTTTAAAGAGCAATTTCACTCCGCCATACAATTTGGCGCACGTCGTGGACGACACTCTTATGGGGACGACTCTCGTTGTGCGTGGGGAGGAATGGTATCCTTCGCTGTCGCTTCATTTGGAAATTTTTGAGGCGCTGGGGCTTCCTGCACCAAAATACGCACATACGCCAGTGGTGTGCAAAATTGACGACGAGGGCAACAAGCGCAAACTTAGCAAACGCAAGGATAAAGAGGCGGATACGCGTTATTTCATCGAACAGGGTTATCCCGTAGAGAGCGTTCTAGAATATCTTTTAAACCTCATAAACAGTAATTTCGAGGACTGGCGCAGGCAAAATCCATTTGCTTCAATTTACGATTTTCCGTTTAGCATTTCAAAAATTGGGTCGAATAACCCTATGTTTGATTTCCAAAAATTGAACGACTATTCAAAGACAGTTATAAGTAAATTTACAAGTGACAAGGTGTATGATTTGTGTTTGACGTGGGCGAAGGCTTATGACGAGAGTTTTACGATAGAGTTAGAGAAAAATAAGGCGCTTTGGCTGAACATTTTTAACATTGACCGCGGGGGAAATAACCCAAGAAAAGACATTGCAAAATGGAGCGATGTGAAAGAATTGTTTTCATATATGCGGGGCGATTTTTCGCCAAAATCTATTTTAAACTATGAGTTTAACGAGAGAGCCGAAGACATTATAAATATTCTTAAAACTTATCGCGACCTTTATTTTGAGACGGACGACAAGCAGGTGTGGTTCGAGAAAATTAAGGCGCTTGGGGTGCCGTTTGGATTTTGCAGTGATATGAAAGAATATCGAAAAAATCCGGGGAACTTTAGGGGTAGTGTGGCGGACGTGAGCGCCATTATTCGCGTGGCAATAACATCGCGTCGAAACAGCCCCGACCTTTATCTCATTATGCAACTTCTTTCTAAAGCACAAGTGCAAAAACGATTTGACAATGTTATCAAATTGTTGGAAAATGTAAGAAAATAAGGGGGGATTTTTTATGATTTTACTCAAAAACTTTTCAAAGACTTTCGCGTCACTCGGTCAACTTATGGCATTTTTAACAATACTTCTTTTAGGGATTGTGTATCTAAACGATGTTTTGCCTGTTCACTTTTTGTCCGCTGATTTGTATAACACGCTTGTTGGTATCAAAGACTACGCCGTTATTCTCACAATTACTGTGTGCGGATTTTCTTTAGCGTGCAAGACGTCGCTAATTATTTTCATTCCGTTTTGCCTCCTCGCGGTTTGCGCTCTTGCGTGCTATTCGATAATAATTTTTGGATAAAATAATTTTTATTTAGTATTTTTTTGGATAAAATAATTTTTAAATAGGGGGTAATTTTGCCCTCTTTTTTATTTTTTTTCAAGCATAAAATGACATGGACAATCATACACATAGTTGGTATGAAAAGGTTACTAAAACACAAGAAACTGCTCGTAATTTTATCCGTCACGCTGTGCGTCGCGATTGTTTTTTCGTGTTTGATATTTATTCACAAGACGCCGACGCTTGAAGATTACGCAAAAAATATCAGCACATATAACCTCGACCTCAATTTCGACGAAAGCAACAACACGCTTAGCGGTGTGGAAAATGTAGAGTATATAAATAACTACGAAAGCGTGCTTAGTAGTGTCAAATTTCACCTCTATCCAAATGCGTTTAGGCAGGGTGCAACTTATTCGCCCGTGAGTTTCAAAAACCATGACACGGCGTACATAAACGGCTTTTCACAAGGCAAAATTGACGTGAGTAGCGTGAAAGTAGACGGGAAAAGTGCCGAAGTAGAAATCTCGGGAAATGACCAAAATATTTTGAATGTTGACCTTGGCTCTGAACTTTTTCCAGACGACAGTGCTAACATTGAGATTGTTTTTAGTGTCCTTCTTCCAAACTGCGTCCACCGTTTTGGATATGGCGACAACACCTATAATTTCGGGAAATTTTACCCCGTGGTGTGCGTTTATGAAGATGGAGAATTTTGCACGGACAACTATGGCAGTAACGGCGACCCGTTTTACAGCGAGATGGCAAATTATAACGTGAAAATTTCGTATGATGATGATTTTGTCTTGGCGTCGACGGGCGTGCAAAATAAAACGACCACAACGGGCGGTAAGAAAATGACGAATATTTCCGCACAAGTTGTGCGTGATTTTGCGTTTGTATTAAGCAAAAAATTCTCGGTCGCGACAACAAAACTAGACGGAATAACGGTGTTTTATTACTATTATGATGACGCACAACCACAGAGGAGTTTGGAGACAGCGGTGAAGGCTTTACGCACGTTTGGCGAATTGTTTGGAGAATACCCCTACGCAACTTTTAGCGTAGTAAAAACAAACTTTATTCACGGCGGAATGGAATATCCAAACCTTGTGTATATTTCCGACGCCATCGAAAATTATGACGACTATCTAAACGTAATCGTCCACGAAACCGCACATCAATGGTGGTATAATATGGTGGGGAGCAATGCCTGCGAATATGCGTGGCTGGACGAGGGTTTGACGGAATTTTCCACACTCCTATTTTATCGCTATAACAGCGGGTATAACGTGAAAGAGGCGGATTCTCTTTCCTCGTCGCTGTCTAGTTACATTTTATTTAGCGAAATTTACGGCAGTGTTTATGGCGAATTTAACGGCAAAATGACTAGGAATGTGAATGAATTTAGCGGGGAAATGGAGTATACATACATTTCTTATGTGAAGGGTGTGTTGTTTTTTGAGAACCTCGAAAAAACCGTTGGGCAAAAGAATTTTCTGAAAGCCCTTAAGCATTATTTTAAAGAAAACAAATTTTCTAACGCCACTCCAGACGACCTTATTTCCAGCTTTGAAATAGTGACAAAGCGGGGGCTGGAGGGATTTTTTGACTCTTGGATAGAGGGCAAAGTGATTTTACAAAATTATAAATAAAGACAAAATTTATATCAAAAATTGTAAAATTTTGGTTAGGAAATTTCGGCGAAATTGTGCTATACTTTACTCGTTATGAAAACAGTTAGTTTATCTAGTGGCAGTAAAGGAAACTCCATATTTATATCGGGTGGCGGTGCAAAGTTGCTCGTGGACGCGGGGCTTACGCTAACAAATATTGAAAAACGCCTTAGTCAAGCGGGCGAGAATGCAGGCGACGTTGACGCCATACTTCTTACGCACGAACATCACGACCATTTGTGTGGCGTGAGATGTTTTTTGAACAAGCATAAAAGTGCAAAAGTCTACATTCCGGCGTTTGTTCGGCAGATGTGTATTCCTGGGATTTCGGCACTGCCCAAATCACAAGTGGAGTGGTTTGCGAGTAGTGATTTTATGATAAAAGACCTTGCGATTTCGTGCTTTATTCTTCCGCATGACAGCAATTTTTGCGTGGGTTATAGTGTAAATGATGGAGGCAAAAGGGTCAGCGTCGCGACGGATCTCGGGTTTGTGTCAAAGGACACGCTAAGGAGCCTTGCGGGCAGTGATATTTTGTTTATTGAAAGCAATCACGACGAGAATTTGCTTCGCCAAAACCCCCGATATCCAGCCAAAACAAAGAAAAGAATCCTTGGCGAAAGCGGGCATCTAAGCAACCTTGCATGCGGACTTGCCATTGTGTCACTGGCGCAGGCGGGGTTAAAGCAAGTGGTTCTTTCTCACCTTAGCGAAGAAAACAATACACCAAATCTTGCGTATTCTACCATTAAAAAAATTCTTATTGAACACGGAATTGAGGAGGGAAAGCACCTGTATATCGACGTGGCGTTTCAGCACGAAATCGGCACGGTTTTTGACTTATAATTATCAGTTTGTGTTTTTATAAATCTGTGATATACTCCTGTTTATGAGAAAAAACTACAATTATAAAGATGCAAGTCTTGTTTATGCAGGTGCATTGCTTGCAAATATCTTGGTGTTTTTTATTATAGGAATTATCCTATACATGCTTTCAAATGTTGCGGGTAATTCCACTCCAGAATATGCTAATAGTTACTGGATTTTATATATCAATTCGTTCCTTTGCGAACTGGCATTTTTCCTTTTGTTTATTATTTACAACAAAAAGCAGAAGATTAATTTTGTGGAGGCGAGTAGGCTTAGGACAAAATTTGACGCTAAGATATTTTTTGGGGTTATTTTTCTTGCCGTGCTGGTGTTTTTTGGAAGTTTAAATTTCACTGGGATTTTTAATAATTTTGTGCAATCTTTGTCGCAGAAAACATCTCTTAGCGTGCCACTGGGGAATGTTTGGGAACTCTTGCTTTCTTCTCTTATTTTCGCCGTTATTCCCGCTGTGTGCGAGGAACTTTTGTTTCGGGGCGTTATGTATAATGCTCTTCGCAGACGATTTGGCGCAAAGATGAGTATTTTTTTAAGCGCTCTATTGTTTGCCATTATTCACTTTTCAATTCTGCAAACGATGCATCAATTCATCATGGGACTTGTTCTTGGGTGCCTCGTGTATTTCACGGGTTCTATCGTTTACGGAATTATTTTCCATTTTGTGAACAACCTTATTGTGCTGGTGCTCAGTTTTGCAGATATTGGCAAAATTTTTGTGTTTTCAAGTGCTGGCGTTTTGGAAGTGTTACTTTCTATGCTGATTCTCTGTGTTATGGCGGGGTTGGTGATTTTATTCTTATATATTCTTAATAAATACACAAAGAAACACAAGAATTATTTTGACCTTGAAAAAGACGCAGGCGTTATAAAAAGTGACAAGCAAGACAATGCTAAGTCGGGTAGGAACAAGGACGGGTTGTATTTGTTTTTCACCACAGTTGTGTGCGTTATGTTGTGGCTTTTAAATTCGTTTGGAGGATAAGATGAGGAAGCAATCGCTGGCGTTTAGCGCGATGATGACGTATTTTATTTTGATGATTTGCTTTGTCCTTGTCCGCATATTTTTTATCTATGTAGACTTGCCATTTTCGAGCAAAGTGAATGATTTATTTTCTACGGTTTTTGTGCAGATTTTCCTTATGATTATCGTTAGCGTCGTGCTTTTTTCAATTTTTAGAAAGCAAAAGCCAAAGACAACGGTTCAGGAATTTGGGTTTAAAAAACTGGGAATGGGGGCAATTTTTATCAGTTTCCTCATTGGTATTTTGTGCTATTGTTTGGGTACTTTTGTGTCGTCGTTTTTCAGCTACATAATTTCGTTTTTTGGCTATGAGAAAGCGCCAAGTTTTTCGGGGCTTTTGTCTGGGGGAGACTTTTCTTTGGTGGCGTTTTTCTTGCAAGTAATAAGCGTTGCAATTTTGCCCGCCATTGGAGAGGAGATTGCGCACAGAGGACTTCTGCTTCGGGGATTGGCGACTTTGGGGCTATTAAATTCGCTGATTATTTCGTCGGTGTTGTTCGGCCTTATGCACTTAAACGTCAACCAATTTTTCTTCGCAACGGTGCTTGGATTTTTGATTGGGTTGACGGTTATAATAAGCAAGAATATTTGGCCGGCTATAATAATTCATTTCACAAATAATTTTATTAGTGTTTATTTTACTTTTGCGGGTGCTAATGGTTGGTTTGGCGGGAATTTTCCGGAACTTTTTGAACGATTTATCTTTGGGAACGGAAGCGTTTTGAACTTCTTTTTAAGTAGTGTTATCATGCTTGGAATTGTGGTGTTTGCGCTGGTAATTTTGTATGTGACGCTGTTAAAAGAGACCAGAATTAAGAGGGTGAGAAAGATGCTTTTGGACATTGCAGAAATTAACAAAGAGTATGAATTTTCTCCGCAAAACTTCGCTGATAATGCAAATTTTATGAACATTTTGAATCTAAATAAACTGATGAGCGAATATAACATTAAAGGATTAAACAATATGATTTTTACCGAAAACGAGACGAAACGCCAAAAACTTAAGACGGGCGAATTGATTTTAGTTATTGCGAGTTTGCTCTTGGGCGGACTTATCACCATTTTCACATTCATTTGGGGAATTTTGTAGCGTGCGAACTTTATAGAAACCTTTTAGCATAATGTAATTTTGTGGGAACTTGGGAAAAACTTCAAAGCGAACTTGAGGGGCTGAAAACAATCACAGATTGCAAGGTTTTTGGCAAAAGTACTCTTGGCGCTGACCTTTTGTCGTTCTCGCTTGGGAGTGGAAAGTGTGTGCTATTGGTGCAGGGCGGGATCCACGCGCGCGAATATATCACGTCGTTTTTGTGCATTGAACTTGCCAAATATTTGGCGTGTTTTCGTTTTGAAAAACGGGTGGTGTTTGTGCCACTAAGTAACCCCGACGGCGTGAAAATTTGCTTGAAGCGGGCTTCTTGGATAGCGGACAAAAATCGAAGGGGTTTAATCAAAAATATCTTGCGGAAAAGTGGCAGGAAGAGATTTAAAGCGAACGCAAACGGTGTCGATTTAAACGTTAATTTCGACTGCCACTGGGGAGAAGGGAAAAGCAACCAAAACAGCGCGCCTGACTTTGCAAATTATATTGGGAG
>CAYJEF010000011.1:0-12480 GCA_964369125.1 uncultured Christensenella sp. | reverse complement strand
CCTTCCCAAATCGTTCGCTACATTTTAGTATAACTTTTTGTTTATAAGTTACTTCTTTTTTGTATTATTTTTTACTTCTTCTTTGTTGTTGATTTTTTGATATTCTTCCTGCATCTTTCGTTCATATTCTATTTTGCTTTGCCTATTTCGCTTTGCGACTTCGCGATTTAATGTTTGCCTGATGTTATAAGGGTCGTTCAGATATGCGATTGCAGAATTTAGATAGTCAATGCGAGAGAGCAGGGTGTTTGCAGAAAAGGCATATTCTTTGTAAATCCCGCGACTTTCCACTTCGTCTTTGTCAGCGGTGTCCTTTTCATATTTATCTCTAAGCCCGTCATATTCGCCCTTCACGTCTGACAATTCTTTTTTGAGGTTCGCCAAATCAGTTTGACGCTTGAGTTTTAATTCTTCCGCAATATCTTGTTCTTTTACTTTCTTAATTTCAATCACATAGTTAGATTTTTTAGTCACTTTCTTAACTTTTTTCTTTGGAATCTGCCTAATTGCATATCCCGCAAGCGCGAAAACTAATGCAACCACCAAAAGAATTGACGAGACAAGCGCCCAAATGTTTATATTTTCGTTTGATGTGCTTGCTGTATCCTCATCTTCGTCGCCGTCAGTTTCGGCTGGAAGAGAAATTGTTTTAGACACAATAGTGTTGAGTTCGGGCGTGTTCTTGGCGTATTCTTCTTTTGTGATGTCTCTAACGACTAAATCGTCGAAATAAATTTCGCCTTGAGTTGGGCTGCTTTCGGTTCCGAGCCCCAAAACAACTTTCACCTTTTGAGATGATTCACAGAGAATATATATAGAATATTTCTGCCAAACGCCGTCTTGAGTTACCACAATATTTGAAAATTTGTTCTTGTTTTCCACGTCCGTATTGATAATGTTGCCACTCTCGTCCACCGTCACTAATTCAAAATGCCCGCCAAATTTCTCGCGGTTAAAGGTCGCGTTGCTAAAATTCGTCTTGACCCAAACGGAGATTTCGTAGTAACTGTCCGTCGAAAGGGAATAGGTGTAGTTCGTGATAAGCAGTTGCCTATCCTCCACGAAATTGTTGATATAAAGCGCACTTTTATCCGTTGCCCCTTCGCGTTCGCCCGTCAATTTCACACCATAATAGTTACTGCTACCTTGAGTGTTGTCAAGGACGTCAAAGCCATAATATCCAAACGTATCCGAACTGTTCTTCTTTTGAGAGTGTGATGTGAAATCGTTTTCAAACAAGTTTAGGTAATAGAAAGTCTTGCGATTTTCAATTTTGGAAATATCGTCGGTGTTGGACGATTCATATTTCACGAAGTCAAAAAACGCGTGATTGTCGTTGCCGTTTCCCTCAACCCCAAGAACAAGATTGGCGCTCAGTTCGCTAAGACCGTTTTTAACATAAATGGAATAAGTGGTCCACTCTGGCGACAAAATATCGTCTAAAATCGCAATAATCTTGCCATTTTTGTCCACGAGTTTCACAAAAGCCCTTGTGTTGCCCACCGTTTTGACACCCACCGAAATCTTAACTGTCGACGCAGACTCATATCTATTCGACGAAATTGTCACACTTCCGCTGGTGTACGTCGCGTCCTGCATTGTTTTGTTTCTTATCATCAGAACGCTTTCGTTGTGGTTTGTGCTATTTGTCCCGCCAAAAAGTGCCGCAGTGTTTATTCCTGGATTAGTAATAGTGCCATAATTATTTTGCTGTCTGTCCATCTCAAAATATGTTGGATTTATTCGAATAATGCCGCTTTTTGCGTTGTTACTCCCAGCCGAATATGTCCAGTTTTGTGGCGTTAGTGGATAACTCTCGTTAATATCTTGGTTGTCTGTGAACCAAAAATTACCGTTTAGAATGTTGTTTGTATCGGTGATATTCGCCGAAAAGTCCAGTTTTTCGGAGTCTTTTGCGTTGTCGGCGTATTCCTTTTGTGTCACAAGGGTCAGTTTTACGTCGTCGACAATTGCCCAGCCAGAAGTGTCAGGCAACGAAAAGGAAATGGAAAAACTTTGGTCGTCCTCCACGCTTCCTTTCAGGTAAATCTTCTTTATTTCAAACCCATTATATGCGTTTTGACCACTGCCAGAAACGAGGGAAGAGACGGAAATTTCCTTAACTTTATCGCTTTGATTTTCAGGCGTCAGCGTAACTTTTAGCCCCGCGCCCGAAATATCGCCCGTCTTATACAAAAACGACAAAACATAGAACTTGTGTTGCATAAGAGTCGCCGAGTTATCGGACGAAACAGTTGTTGTCGTCTTGGTAGTGTTTAAAAAGAAAAGGGAATTTGTGTTGCCATACACAAAGGTGTCCGCGCTATAATTTTTTGCCGTGCTTGAGTTTTGCGCCCCGTCGAAAGTTTTGAGACGCAAATTGATAAGGTCCTTTGACAAAATCTCCGCGCTCCCAACACCACTGCCGGAAAGTGGTGCAACATTCCAACCTATTTGCCCGTTTTCAAAATTTCCGTTTTGGAAATTGCTCGCAACAACATTTCTAGTGTTGTCCATATATGCGATATCACTTCTTGGTGTATTACTTAAATTATTGATCGTCTCAAAATAATCGTAGCTAGAAATCTCGTCGATTTGAACGTGGTCAAAAAACACCGCCCCGATAGCGGAGGTGTAATTACTCCCGCCAAAACAAAGTTTTAGCGTAGATTCCAAATTATTATAATCGTCCGTCGCAACATAAAAGGAGTATGTTTTCCACACATCATTCGTGCTGATATTCTCAATTTTCAAACCATTGTCACCGGTCATATAAATGGAAGCCAGCGCCCCATTTCTCGTCCTTACTTGCACGCTTAACCTGAAATATTTGCCCTGTGTGAAGGTAAATGTGTCGCTAGTTGCACTACCAACCCCCGCTGTATCACCACTGTTTGGTGTGCCAGATTTCGCCGAACGGAACATCAAAATAAAGTTGTCGGCATTCGTTATACGATCACTAGTCTTTGGGTTTGAAGCCGCCTCAGCCGGAAGCAATCCAAAATAGTTGTAACTCTTAAATCTCTCGTCGGAGATCTCAATAACCCCCGCTGTAACGCTAGAACTGCTCGAAAGCGCCCAGTTTCTGCTTTCCAAGGAATAAGGCATATTGTTCGCACCTTGGGTATACGAATTAAAATCGCCGTTTTTGACAGACACCGAACTTGTCTCTTGATATTTGTATGCACTTGCCGTGTTAATGCTCGAAAACACCGCCACATTGCCGGCAAACAGCATAGAAACGACGAGCAATAAAGCGATAAATAAACGTTTTACAGAGATAGAAATATTCTTCATGGTAAATCCTTCCTGGTAAATTTGTAACTGTAACTCTCGTAAGTATATACTAACGACTTAATAATTGCAATTAAATTTTGTATTCTTTCCGCGGTTTTTATTAGGTGAATATATATATTATATAAATTATATAGTTTATCCAATAAATAAATTCGCGCCAAAAAAAACATAATAAAATTATGGACAAAAATGCCAAAATATTTCTGTTATTTTTGCTATCTTTGCTGGTTGGTGTAATAAATGGCTTCTTTGGCGGTGGTGGCGGAATGTTGTGCGTCCCAATTCTCAAAAAATTTTTGGGGCTAAACGACAAACAATCGCACGCAACCACCGTTTTTGTAATGTCAATAATTTGTCTACCCACCCTCGTAATTTACCTTGCCACGTTAAACTACCAGTTTTCCCACCTCCTATTTGTTACCTTAGGCTCTCTGTTTGGAGGAATAATTGGTGCAAGAATTATGAGTAAAATCAGCGATAAAACATTAAACCTTCTGTTTGTAATAATACTATTTTTGTCCGGCATAAAAATGCTGTTTTAAAGGTGTAAAAAATGTGGGTGATTTTAATACTAATCGGCGTCATATCGGGCGTCCTTGGCAGTATGGGTCTTGGTGGCGGAACAATCCTAATTCCAATATTGTCGCTTATTAACATTTCGCAAAAGAGCGCGCAAGTAATAAACGTGTTCTCTTTTGTTATCGTCGCCGTTTTTATAGTGTTTTTGTATATAAAAGCAGGCTATGTCAGCGTCTTTCCCGCCGTTTGTTTTGCCACTTTTGGCACCCTATCTGCCACTGTAACAGCATTGCTTGTAAAGGACGCGTCTAGCGCCACAATCAAAATCTGCTTTGCAATATTCCTCCTTGCAACCGCAGTCTACGAACTGTTTATGTTCATCAAAAAATATTCCAGCAAGAAATAAATATCCTTTACAACTTCCTTTTTCTCGTGTAGAATGTGTTAAGACCAAAGGAGTGTATAACAATGGTAGATAAAGAAAAATGTATTGGTTGTGGTGCGTGTGAGTCGGTTTGTCCCGTCGGCGCCATCAAACTTGTTTCTGGAAAAGCGCAAATAGACAAAAATATATGCATTAAATGTGGCACGTGCGAGGGTATATGTCCAGTTGGTGCCATCAAAATTGAAAAATAACACAGCAGTAAAGGAGAATTTATTTTGGAAAAGATAGCAGTAGTCGATTTAGGCAGTAGCAAAATAGACCTCATTATGGCGTCATATCTTCCAGACGGAAACTTCGCCGTATATGAAGATATTTCTGAAAGTGTCAGGATAGTAGACGACTTCGACGGAGACAGTATGCTAAGGATTGCCCGGAGCAACGAAGCAATCGATGTCCTTAAAATGTATAAAATGATATGCGAAGTGAACAGAATAACGAATATCGTTGCCGTGTGCAGTCACTCGCTTAAAAACCTTAAAAATTACCGCAGTTTTTTGGACGAAATATATAACGTCACAGGCTTCAAATTTAAACTTTTGACCCAAGACGAAGAACTCGGTGCATTATACACAGGCGTAGTCAATTCGCTTGATGTGCCAAAAGCAGTGGTGTTTAATATCAGTGGCGGAACCGTCAGGATTTTGCAATATAGCAGGCGTAATGTTCTCAACAAAATTGACCTACCATTTGGTACATATGCCATAGCAAAAATTATGGAAAGTGCCTCATCGCCAGCCGAAGCATGCGAGCGTATGGCAAACAAATTTAGAGAAGAACTCGGCAAAGTGGAATGGCTAAAAAACATCGACCACGAATTTAACCTTGTTGGTGTCGGTAATGCCTTCCGTAGCGCAGGATTTTTATCGCGAAAGATGCGCAAATATCCACTCGATGTGGATCACAACTTCGTTATGACGCGCGACCAATTCGAGAATGTTTTCAATTTCGTAGCCACGCTTGATATAGACAAAACTAAAAAGGTTAAAGGCACACTTTCCGAACGTTCCGACGTGTTTGCCAGTGGCATTGCTATGATTAAAGCAATTTTCGACGTCTGCAAATTTAATGACCTCACCGTGTCCACAAAGGGAATGAACGAGGGCTTTATTTACTCCGCTGTCGTCCCACAAGTTAGCGAAAAACCAATCTCCGACCTAATTGGGTTTGGACTAGATAACATAAGGGAATTTTACGCCGGGGACTACGACAATTCAAAACAAGTCGGCGAACTCGCGCTAATTTTGTTTAGGCAACTAAAAGTTCTTCACAAATTGCCTAGAAGTTATTCCAAAGTGCTTCGAATTGCCTCCGCTATGTATAATTGTGGCGGACGCATAAAATTTTATGACAACGAAAAGAATAGTTTTCATATCATTTTAAACTCCGAAGTTTTGGGTGCAACACACAGAGAAATTATCCTTGCTGCGTTCGCCAGCGCCAGTCAAAATCTAAATGATTTCAACCTCACCGAATGGGTTAAATATAGGGACTTGCTTGTCGAAGAGGACCTAGACGCCGTCAGGAAACTCTCCCTCATTGTCAGGCTGTCAAAAGCGCTAGACAAGACGCACAGAAACGTGGTGCAAGACGTTAGTTGCGACATTTTGGGCGACTCCGTTATTATGAAAACAATCATAACGCTCGACGCTTCAATAGAGATTCGTGAAGCGCTAAAGGCATCGCAAGACTTTGCCAAAGTGTATAAAAAATCTCTCGAAGTTTTATAATCGATTTCTCCCAATCTTTTCAAAAGTTGGGAGTTTTATTTTGATTGCGACAAAATTTTTGATATAATTTTATTATCAGGTGAGCATATGTCAGTAAACGAACTTTCTATTGACCTTGGGAGCAACTACACCACAATTTACAAAAAGGGTTGTGGCGTTGTTTTGCGTGAGCCAACTTTAGCACTACTTCAAACATCTGGCAAAAATATGAAAGTCCTAAAAATGGGACTGCTTGCCGAGCGAATGTATGGGAAAAGTAGCGACGACGAGATTTTTGTAAAACCAGTGGTCGAGGGCGTCATCAAAAATGTGGAACTTACAAAGAAAATTTTGTCATTTTTTATGAGCAAAGTAATTAAATATAAAATAATAAAACCTGCCGTAAAACTCATTGTGTGCTTGCCCGTTGGGTTAAGTCAAAGTGAATACGATGACTATAAAAAGGTGTTTTATTCCATAGGTTTTGAGCGAATAGATTTTGTATATAACCAAGTTTGCGTGAGTTTTGTCGATGCTCCATATTTTAGCAGTGGCAGAACTTCGCTAATAGTCAACATTGGTGGTGGCAAAACCGAAATTTCGGCAGTCGTTAATGGCAAAATTTTAAAAGCCGTCTCCCTAAACGTCGGCGGGAATATTGTCGACAAGGGCATTGTGGAGAATTTGCAAAAATCAAAGGGCTACATAATCAGTCAAAATATGGCGTGCAAAATTAAGCAAGAAATCGGGAGTCTTTACGAAACAGACAATAGCAGTATGGAAGTTTTAGTGGGAGATTGCGTCGCAAATTCTCAAATATTAGCCATAATTACCGCAAAAGATATTATGAAAAGCGTCTATGAGACATATTTCAAAATCTTGCAAACCATCGAGGCATTCTTTAACGAGTGTTCAACCGAAGTGGCGCAGGAAATCAAAAACGACGGCATCGTGCTGTGTGGCGGTGGCGCCAAAATGACAGGACTTGAGAAGTTTTTCAAAAAAATCCTTAACCTCTCGGTTTTTGTTATGGACAATGCGGAAATTTGCGCAGTGTCGGGCACCGAGAAACTTTTTTCGGAGTTAACTACGCTTCAAAAAGTGGTGGAAGAAAACTAAAATATGTGACTTTCTTTGTCGAAGTAAACTGGTAAAACAATTTGATGTTTTACTTTTTTTTATTTGAAGTTTAAACTCACAAAAAGGGGTAGATATGGCAAGGAAAATTGTTATTACAAGTGGCAAAGGTGGCGTCGGCAAAACCACAATCTGCGCCAATCTCGGCTATGCGCTTGCAAAATTTAACCGTCGTGTTGTCCTTGTCGACGTGGATATTGGGCTAAATAACCTCGACGTCGTCACGGGAGTGGAGAACAAAATTGTGTTTGACATCGTCGATGTAATCGAGGGTAAATGTCGCACAAAACAAGCACTTATTCAGGATATTGACCAGCCGAGTCTCTACATTATGCCTTCGGCGCATTCCTACAACAAAGCACAGGTGACCGCCGAAAATGTCAAACGCGTCGTCGACACGCTAGACGACTATTTCGATTTTGTCCTCATCGACTGTCCAGCAGGTATCGACGAACCTTTTAGGAGGGCAGTCTATGGCGCCGACGAAGCCATTGTGGTCGTCACCCCGCATTTGTCCAGTATGCGCGACGCAGACAAAGTTCTTCTTATGCTTTCAAACTTCAATATTCGCGACTACTCTCTCGTTGTCAACCGAGTTAGGGGCGATATGGTAATTGACAAAGAGATGATGAACAGCAATAAAATTGCCGAAATTTTGGACGTCCGCCTCTCGGGAATTATTCCCGAAGACGACAGCATCACAACGCTTCTAGGTGTAGGCAAAACCGTCCAAAAAAATTGCGAATCATACGAAGCGTTCTCAATGTTAGCGCGAAATATCCTTGGCGAAACCGACAAACTCTACGATTGCACGGAAAAATATCGTGGTATTGTGGGATTTTTTAAGCGCGCAATCCGCAAAAAAGTCTAAATTTTACCTTTAAAACGACATCAAAATTGCTCAAAAACTATTCAAAAACTATTCAAAAACTATTCAAAAACTATTCAAAAACCACTCAAAATCGCTTCAAAATGACCTCAAAATGACCCCAAAACGACCCCAAAACCACTCAAAAATGGAGTAAAAAAATATGAAAATTGCACAAAAAACGTCCCAGCGTCTTTTTAGTATGTTAAAACAAGACAAAGAAACAATCTCAAAGCCTTTGCTTCAACTCATCAAAAGCGACATCTACCAAATCGTCACTAACTACTTCGACCTGACCCTAGACGACATAAATATTTCGTATGAAGTAGATGCCGTCGGTAAATACAAAATTGACATAAGTCTCCTGTCAAAAAGGGTAAAAAAGGCGAATTTTCTTAGGATTTAGTTCATACATATTTACTATGAAAACAAAATCCAAAATAAAACATAACAAAAACAAAGTCGCCCTCAAAAAATCTTTTGTATTTGTAAAAAAATATCTCACGATTTTTATAATCTTGTTTATATTTCTAATTCTCTACGCCTGCGACAATTTCTCTTCGCCCGCTGGCAATTTTATTATGGATAATCTTAAATCTATCGCCACGAATTTTACTCCAACCACCGACCTTTTTGACGACGGAAGCGAGGTGTCTTTCGTGTCTTATTTCTTCGGTATGAACGCCACAAAATACGAGAAAACTGCCAATTTTTATCTCCCCACCTCGCAACCAAACATTTCGACATCAAGCGAAATGTTAAGTTATAAATTTGACGGTGCAATTTCCTGCGTTGCTTCAGGCGTTGTCGCCTCGGTCGGTTACACGCAAACGAACGAAAAATATGTCGAAATCCAGCACGCCGAGGGCTACTTTTCCCGATATATCGGGCTAAATTTCGTCGGAGTTTTCTCAGGTCAAAAAGTAGTAGTCGGCAATTTTATCGGACTAACCACAAATCAAAACACCGTTCGCGTCTACGTCTATCAAAACGACAATCTTGTGAAAACAAGCGAAATTGAATGGAAAAATTAAAAATAAATGTCCACGCCACTTTTGTTTTGTTCGCCTGTATTCTTGTCTATTTTGGACAAGGTCTGTTGCTAATTTGCTATCTTGTTACCATTTTACTGCACGAATATTCCCACGCATATGTCGCAAAGCGCCTAGGGTATAACCTCAAAAACATTAAACTTATCCCGTTTGGCATCTGCCTTAATATGCACAGTAGCATACAAAACCCCAAAGACGAGATAAAAATTGCCGTAGCAGGTCCCGCAATGAATTTTATTTTGTGCATATTTTGTTTGTCTTTGTGGTGGGTTTTTCCGTCAAGTTTTAATTACACAAACCTCTTTTGCTACGCCAATTTCGTGACTTGTTTTTTTAACTTTCTGCCCGCATTCCCGCTTGACGGCGGACGAATAATGCTAGCTATATTAAAGCAAAAATTAGCCGAAAAAACAGCCATAAATTTCTGCAAAATTATCAACATAACCCTTGCCACTTTGCTCATAATACTTTTTGTTTTCTCGTGTTTTATTTCTCTAAACCTAACATATTTATTCGTCGCGTTTTGCGTGCTTTGTGGCGTCTTTGATATAAGTGAAAAAAACCAATATTTCAAAATAAATTATGCAAACGCCAAAAAAGTTGGCAGGGTAGTGAAAATAAAAAACTTATATGTAAAAAACACCGAAAAAATCTTTAAACTCTCTAAGTATCTCGACAACTTTTCGTATATAAATCTCTACATTTATGACGAGTTCGACAATCTCCAAATAATAATTGACGAAAAATCCTTTCTAAATCTTCTCGAATCCACCCCCTGTGCAATGACCTTCAAAGAGGTGTTTTATGATACTAACGCGACTTTTTAGGTGTAAAAACGCTAATTTTTGAAAACAAATTGCAAAATCGTTTCACTATTATAAAAAAATAGTTTAAAATTAAACAAAAGAAAAAGGAAGATAAATTTATGAAATATGTCAGAAATTTAGACGACCTAAAACGCTACACATTTGAGTTTTTCGACACTTTTCTCCCCACCAAACTTTCCGACGAAATGGTGAACTTTTTTTTGGTGGACATCGGTGACAAAGACAAAATTTATGATAAAATTTTGCCGATAATTTTAAATAAACCGCTTGACGATACCGCGACGTCTGAATATGGCGAAGTTATTTTGCAACTTATTGACTACAAAATACTTCTCAAAAAATTCACCGAACTGCTTCTTTTGTCAAAGTCTTTTAACGCTCTTTGCGCCTTTTTAAACCGAATTTTTCTGCAACAAGTGGGCAACGCTACATATAGAAGTAGCAAAAAACAATATTCAATCAAAGAGCGATATTTCGACCGCTTCGTGGAAATTGTCACATTTTGCAAGATTGACAAAACTCTTTCCACGCCGTTCTTTTTGGCTATTTTCAACTGCGACGGAACTTCACCTTTATATTATTTCAAAGAACCTCTCAAAGAATACCTTGACGAATTTCTAGGCGGTGGCGACGACGACGCTTTTATTTCGATGCTTTTATCCAGCGAAAAACCAACAGGTATCACCGAATACGCTTCGACCAATACGCTAAAAACCTTGCGCGTTCTCATAAACGAGTTTGTGAAAGGGGAGTTAACTAACCTGTCGCTAATCAAAAAAGCGCTTGTCGGGCACAAGCAAGAGGGATTCAACATAACTCAAGAACTCCTGCAATCGAGTGACCCCGACGTCACTTTTCGAGCCGTCCAACTGCTGGTTACTCTCGGCGAAGATAGGCGAGTGAAAGAGAGACTAAAAGAAATTTATGAAACAACTGCCGACCCCAAAGTTAGAGCATATCTCGAGAAAGAGTGTGGACTTAGTTCCCTGCAAAAATTTGACTCGAATGCCGATTTTGAGCGCTATGTTTTAGAAACTGTCCCGCTTATCCAAGAACGCCTCTACGGCTCTCGCCTCAAAAAATATTACGATAAACACGCTCTAGATAACACTGGTACAAATGGCAAAATTTTGACGCATATTATGGAAATTTTCAAACACAAAGATACAGACAACCAAATATGTGCTCTACGTGAATATTTCAAATTTGTTCCCGCACAAACTTTGCAAAAACTTTCGCGAGTAATTTTTGAAGTGGCAACGGACAGAGATAAACTTCTATCCAGCAAATGGGCGCTTCGTCTCATCGCAATGTTCGCAGAAAAAGACTTACTATTAAAAGTTGCGGAGCAAATCAAACCTTGCTTTACAAAAAATGAACAAGAAAAAGTTTGGAAATATTATCTAGAACTTCTTTCTCTATGCGCGCTGGGCGAAATTGTAGACGTAATTAAAGTATTTCAAACCCTCAATTTAAACGCCAAACAAAAGAAATTTTTGTCTCAAAAACTCGAAACATTTTCCGCCCGTAGCCGTCAAAATCTCGAAATCGTGAAAGACAAACTTACAGACGACTATGGCTTTAACGCCGACGGAACAAGAGTTTTACAATTAAAAAATCGCGATATAATCCTTAATATAAACCTCGATTGCACCGTCTATTGCTATAATTTAAAGACTGGCAAACCTGCCCGTATAAAACCGCAAGACACCTATGACGGCGTGTTCCTAAAACAATACATAAAAACTCTCGAGAAAAATATTAAAGAGCAACGCAAGCGTTTTTACGGCGCATTTTTAGATTTTAGAAACTATGACACGAATAGTTTTGAAGAGAGTATTGTCAAAAATAATCTTCTAAATTTATTCGCTCAAAATGTCCTATGGGGCAGATATAAAAATGACAAACTCGCCGAAATCTGCCTGTTTAAAGAAAGTAAACTTACACACCTTGCTGGTAACGTTATTCTTGAAAATCAGGACGCCTTCACTGTCGCAATTTTGCAACCAATGGACTGCGAAGACATCAAAAAAGAACTGAAAGACCGCTTTGAAACCCTTTTCCCGCAATTTGATTTACCTGTGTTTAAGCCAGAAGAATTATCGCTAAATGCCAACTATGTAGACAATCTCTCGGGCGTGTTTTGCAATGCAAAATTATTCGTCACACGATTACAAAAAATGAAATATAAAATAAATGACCTCGACGCACGGCGCTATTTTTCTATCCTTGTGAAAGAGAACAAAGAGCAAAACTTGCTTATTTGTGTGGAGTTTGACAGCGTGTCGCTTGACCATCTAAATTGCAGTATAACCATTTCAAAAGTGCGATTTTATGAACTGGACAAGCAAGTGAAAAACGGCAAAAAATATGCTCTGGACAAAACTGAAGCAATAACTTTGCGTGGCATAAATCCTCACATTTTATCCAACGAACTTGCCCAAATTCTGCTTGCGTGCAAAAGTTAAAAACAGGGCATAAACCCCGTTTTTACATATAAATTTTTAAATTTATGTGCCAAAGTTAAGAATAAGTTAAATAAACTTATTCTTTTTTTGCGCTCTCTTGTTTTTTACTTTCGCTTTGCGTCTCCACATATTTTTTGTTGTATTCACTCAGAATATATGGC
>CAYJEF010000010.1:0-12811 GCA_964369125.1 uncultured Christensenella sp. | reverse complement strand
TTACACCGCCCCTTTATTGACAATATAAAAATAAAATGCCCAAAATGTGGCGAAGCGGTGGAGCGCGTTCCAGAAGTCGGCGATTGCTGGCTGGACGCAGGGATTACGCCCTTTAGCACAAAAAAATATTTTGAGGACAAAGAGCATTTCAAAGAGAATTTCCCAAGCGAATATGTGTGCGAAATGGTCGAGCAACTCAAACTTTGGTTCTATTCAATGCTGGTTATGAGCGTTGTTTTAACAGACCGCGCGCCATACACAAAGGTCGTCACATATCAATATGTAAAGGACGAAAACGGCAACGAATTTCACAAAAGTGGCGGGAATACTATGGACAGCGACGTCGTTGCGGACAAAGTGGGCGCCGACCCAATCCGCTATCTCTACGCGGGCGCACCGATAACAAACGATATGCGTTTTGGGCTAAATCTCGCAGCGGACGCTCGCAGGAGGCTTATGAATTTCTGGAATGCCTATGTGTTCTATAATACTTATGCGTCGCTTGACAACCCAGACGTCGAAAATTTCAAGATAAACTACAAAAACCTCTGCCCAACCGATAGATGGCTTATCGAAAAACTGAACAAATTCACGGTGGATAGCGACAAAAACTACGCCGAACAGAAGAGTTTTTTGGTCGTTAAAGACTTCGAAAACATTGTGGACGAGATTACGAATTTCTATATTCGTGTGAATCGTAAACGTTTTTGGAAAAGCGACGACAAAAAGGACCAAATGACGGCGTATGCATGCTTGTATCAAGCAATCAAAACACTAACGAGAATTATGGCGCCAATAATTCCATTTATGACCGAACATATTTGGCAAAATTTAGTTAGACAGAGCGAAAAGAGCGCTGAAACAAGCGTTATGCTCGGCGGTTTTCCAGAAGTGGTGACGGAAGTTGAGGACAGCGGAGTGGTGGACGAAGTGACGTCAGTCAGGGACATTATTGCCACGGCGCTTCGCCTTCGTAACGAAAAATCTCTTAAAATCAAGCAACCTTTAAGGACTTTGTTTATTGTTTGCGACGACAAAACAGAGAGATCAGTGCAAACGTTTGAAGATGTTGTTATGGACGAACTAAACGTCAAAGAGATTGATTACGAGAAAAACACAGATAAATTCAATGTGCCATATCTGGGCATAAATTTCAAATCGGCAGGCGCAGTTTTGAAAGGTGAAGTGCAAAAATTAAAAGAACTTTTGCAAAATGCAAGCGAAAATGAAATGTGCGAATATGTCGCGGGTTACAAAGCGGGCAAGGTGAAAACTGCGCAGTTTGGCGAACTGGACAGCAGTTTGTTTATGCTAAATTATAAGCCAAAAGATGAATTCGTTATTGCTACTGAAAGCAATGTCACGCTTGTCCTTGACACCACTCTTGATAAAGAACTAATGCTAGAAGGCGGTTATCGCGAACTCGTGAGAACAGCGCAAATCCTTAGAAAAGAAGCGGATTTTAACATTGACGATAGAATTGAGATGGACATTATAAGCACGTCAGATTTTATAAAGAAAATTGTTGAAAAGTTTGATAAAAAAATTCGCCAAGAAGTGTTGGTGAAAACACTCAATAAAGGCATCTCGTCGCCTGAGATTGAAAAAGAAGTGGAAGTGGGCGACGAAAATGTTATTTTGAAACTAAAACGGATTTCAAAATAACATACAATCGACCGACTAGTCGTCTCAATAACCGAACGACAAGCAAAGACCTATTAACACTAATGAAGAGAGAATAGACCGACCGTGTGATTTCTTAAACTCTAGGAATAATAACTAAATTCGACCAATTGTTCGGCAGAAAGCAAAAAATATAAGGAGAGACTATGTGTGATATAATTTTCGAAGACAATCAAGTGTTGGTGGCGATAAAACCGCAAAATTTGCCTGTGCAACTGGACGAAAGTGAAGACGAAGATTTTTTAACTAAACTCAAAAAATATTTGGTGGAAAAATACAACAAAACTGGCAACGCATTTTTGGGGCTTGTGCATAGGCTTGATCGTCCAACTGGCGGAGTTATGGTTTTCGCAAAGACGTCAAAAAGTGCAGAGCGACTATGCAATCAAATTAAAGACGGTGAGTTTGAAAAGACATATTTTGCAATAGTTGAGGGCGAACCACGCTTAAAGCAATGCAGGCTGACAAACTATTTAAAAAAGGACGAGAAAACAAACACAGTCCACATTTGTCCACAATATGAAGAAGGCGCGAAAGAGGCAATTTTGGACTATCAAGTGCTGGAAACTGCGGGCGGTTTTTCGCTTGTCAAAATAAATCTTGTGACGGGCAGAAGTCACCAAATTCGCGTGCAACTTTCGAACATAAATTGCCCTGTGTGCTTCGACCAAAAGTATGGCAAGACCTCAAAAAGAGGGGACTTGGCACTGTGGGCGGTTTCGTTAAAATTCGACCACCCTGTGTCACACAAAAGAATGACTTTCAAAGTGATTCCGCCAGCAGACAAAGCCCCTTGGAACAAGTTTAACCTCGAAAAATATATATAAATTTAACGTGTTTTCGCGCGTTATAAATAATAAAAAAAGAGTGTATTTGGAAGTATGCTTTTCGATATTTACTTCTTTTTTACACCCATTTTTTATGTTTGTTAGTCTCATCATATTTACAAATTTTTATCCTCGACGTCGGTGATAAGCGCATATGTAGTCAGCATAGTTGTCACCACGCTTGTCGCGTTACGAAGAGCAGAAATTGTCACTTTTGCGGGGTCGATGATCCCGCTTTCAATCATATCGCAATACTTGCCACAAAGGGCATCAAAACCGAAATTTTTTTGTTTTTTGCTGTTGATTTTGCTGACAATAACGCCACTTTCGAGCCCTGCGTTTATGAGAATTTGCTTTAGTGGTTCTTGCAAAGTTTTTTCTACAATTTCAAAGCCCAATTTCTCTTCTGTGCTTAACTTTTTGGAGTGTTTATATAGCAGTTTTGCCGTGTAATTTAGTGCAATTCCACCGCCTGCCACAATACCCATTTCAACGGCGGAACTCGTTGCGGAAAGTGCGTCTTCGATGCGAAGTTTCTTCTCCTTTTGTTCCACGTCGGTGTCCGCTCCAACAAGGATAGTAGCCACCGAACCCGTCAAGTTGGAAAGTCGCTGGCGCAGTTGCTCCTTGTCAAAGTCCACTTGGCACGCGTCAATTTGCGACTCAATCGCCAAAATTCTGCTCTCAAGTTCTTGTTTGCTTGCGGTTTTATTCGCAATTATTGTCGTAGTGTCTTTGGTTATTTTCGCGTATTTTATCTCGCACAAATCAGCAATTTTTGCGTCTTTGAGAGGAGTACCGCTTGTTATGGAAAACACTTTTGAACCAGTCAAACACGCAATATCCTGCAAAATTGCCAACTTTTTCTCACCATAAAAGGGCGAACGAACCACACAAACGTTGAAAGCGCCTCTCATTTTGTTGAGAACAATTCCCGAAAGAGCCTCGTCCTCGATGTCGTCGCAAATGATAATAAGCGGTTTTGAAGCCGTGACAATCTGTTCCAAAACTGGCAAAATCTCCGCAAAAGACGAAATTTTTTGGCTGGTTAGCAAGAGGTAAGGGGAGGAATATTCGCACAACCCTTTGTCGATATTGGTGCAAAGATAGGGCGACAAAAAACCGTTTTGCAGGGTCATTCCTTCTTGAAAAACGAGTTCGGTTTTAGCCGTTTGGCTGTCTTGAAGCGAAATATTCGCCGTCTTTGAAAGTTTTGAATAAGCGCTGGAAATCAACTCGCCAATGGTCTCGTCTTGTGACGAAATTGTTGCAATATTGCCTATTTGTTCCGCGTTTTTGACCGGTCTTGAAAGCGACTTTAAAACGTCTTGTGCAACGTTTGACGCCCGCATAATTCCTTTGTTTAAAAGTATGGGACTAACTCCGTTAAGGCAGTGTTTTAACCCTTCTTTAAGCAATTTCTGTGCCAAAACGATTGCTGTGGTCGTTCCGTCACCTGCCACTTCATTTGTTTTTTGGCTGACTTCTTTTATTAATTTCACACCCATATTTTCATATGGATCGGGCAGTTCAAATTCCCTTACGATAGTGATGCCGTCGTTGGTGATAAGTGGCGTGGCAAAACGCCTATCAAGGACAACATTTTTGCCCTTTGGACCTATGGTCATTTTCACGAGGTTCGCCAGTTTATCCACGCCCGACATAATTTTATTTTGGGCGGTTTCTCCTTCAACATATTTTTTCATATTTCTTCTCCTTATTTGTTAATTTTCTAAATTTTCTTCGACTGCCAAAATGTCGGTTTGTTTAATTAGTAAAAATTTTTTTCCGCCAGAAAAAAACGGAACGGCACAGTGGTTTTCAAACAAAATTTTACTCCCCACAGCAACTTTCATTGTAACGAACACGCCGTCCTCATACGCTCCATCGCCAACAGCCACAACCTCCGCTTTTTTTACACTTTCATTGTCAGCAAGAAGGGCAATCCCGCTGTCTGTCATCTTGTTTTGCTCCAACTCCACGGCGATAACTCTGTCAAAAATTGGTTTATAATTCATAAAAAATCCCTTTTAATCATATTTGATTTCACACAAAACATAGATTTTACAAGAGTAAAATATGTCTTATGGCTCGACTTTTGTTAGTTTAAATGGGTAAAAAGGTGGTTTTCAAGGTTTAATGACAACAATTTTAAAAAAAATACTACAAAAACGCTCAAAAAACGCCGGCTTACTGTCAATTTTGTTTGTTTTTTTGATAGTTTTGATGATATTTTTGGTAATAATTAACATTTCGGACATTTTTTCTTCGCTTATAACAAGCGAAAAGAGTATATTTTTAAATGACAAAATTGAGCAGGCGTCATATAACGCCTATTGTGTGTCGGCGGGCGACTTCGCAAGCGAAAACGACGCAATAACGGCTTGTTCGCAAGTTGCAAGGGAGGGCGGAATGGGGATTGTGCACAAGCGTGGCGAATATTTTGCTCTGGCGGGCATCTATCCAACGCTCATAGAGGCACAAGAAGTGCAAAAAAATTTGCGTGAAAACAACTGCGACGCGAAGGTGGTAAGATTGGAAGTTCGCTCTATTTCAAAGGATTATAAGGGCAAAAATAAGGAACTCATCGCCGAATGTTTGCAAAGTTTTCGCCAAAACTTTTTGTCATTGTATGAAGATTGTCTAAATTTTGACAAGAATTTTACGACTGAAAGCGCCCTCAAAGGCAAACTCGCGCAATTTTGGACACAGAATAATGACCTCATAAAAAAACTTTCAAAAACAAAAACGAACATTTCGGACGAGGAAAAATCCTTTCTTATTTCAAAAATGAGTAATGTTAGTTTGTTTGTCGAAGTCCCCCTTTTGTTTTCGGGCGAAAGATTGCAACTTTCAAGTTTGTTAAAGCAAACTTGCTATCATATTGTCCTTGAAAATATGACTTTGGCAGAGAGTTTTTGACTATTTTCAAATAAATGCAAAGATGGCGTAATTGCTTGAGTTATGTTTTGAAAAATGGTAAAATGCCTCTATGATTGATAAGAATGGTTCTGCAAATCCTCGTCCCAAAATCGTTGTAATTACTGGCGCTTCCAGTGGAATTGGCAAGGCGTGCAGGGAAGAATATTTATCTAAGGGCGACACTGTTATTTCGCTTTCGCGCACAAACGACTCTAATTTCGAAAACTTTTTTGCTTGTGACGTGGCAGTGGAAGAGCAGGTTCAGGGAGTGTTTAGCAAAATAAAATCGCAGTTTGGTCGCGTTGATATTCTTCTTAACAACGCGGGTTTCGGGCTGTCGGGCGCTGTGGAACTCACACATGATGAGGACGTAAAAAAAATTTTTGACGTCAACGTTCTTGGAGTTATAAACTGCTACAAACACGCCCTTCCCCTAATGGGCGTTGGGGCGAAAATTATAAACATCAGTTCTGTTTGCGCTCTGTTTCCATTGCCATTTCGCTCGCTATATTGCGCCTCAAAATCCGCCGTTCAAATGTTTTCGCTCTGTGCAAGTATGGAGTGCGCACCGTTTGGCGTGAAAGTTTTGTCGGTTTGCCCGGGCGAAGTGAGAACAAACTTTACACATAATCGTGTCAAAAATTACGAAACAAACGACCGCTATAAAAACAGAATTACTCTTGCTACAAACAATTTGGACGAGCGTGAACAAAGGCGAATGAGCGCCGATAAAGTAGCGAAAGTTATATACAAATACTCCATTTTGCGTCACCCGCGCCCTTTTATAATAATCGGCGCAAAATATAAAATGCTACACTTTGCAATGCGCCTACTGCCCACAAAATGGCTACTACATTTCACCGAAAAATATTTCGGCGGACATGAAAAAATAAAATCCAAGGAGAAAGCAAATGGCAGATAACATATTCTTCACCGAAGCAAAGGACAATGTCCTAAAACTCATCGCAAAGGAATTCCCAGCTATGCCCGAGAAATTTATCTCCGTCCTCATCAGCAATTTCTATAAATTTTGCAGTTATGAGGAGGAGGGACAGAAGATAAAACCGAGCATTGTCCTTACAAACAACATAGACGCCGTTGTCAAAAACGTTCCCAATTGTTTCAAACTCCAAATGTTTTGCGACGACGACGAAAAGCGCTTCAATTCTCGCCTAAAAGCCCTTTGTTTTTTTTGCAACAAAGACTGGCTGACATACATTGAAATGAAAGACGGCAAGTATAACTACGGCATTTGCAAAGTGTTCAACAGCATAAAGGAAAAACCATTCAGTCAACTCGTGTTCGAGAACGAGACCCTGCTTTCTAGCGACAAAATCAACCTTATTTGCTTAAATACGCTCAGTTCCTATGCCATAGGACTAAGGGGAATGAAGGGGAGTGAAATAATAATAAATTTTTCCATAAACGATTCCAATTTCCTAAACCGCGAGAGTGTGTTCAAGAGGTTTTCAAACGCAAGTTTTTCAAAACTCAAAACCACCAAAACCAAACTTAGCGAGATAAAGATTTTGTTTGAAAACATTTTAAAACACGCCCAAAACGACATTCACGGCGCTATTTGCGTGGTGGTGGACAAAGATTTTCGCGACACAAAAGGCTTTTTCTCCGACGGGACGTGGCTAATTGAACCCATCGAATTTTCAAAAACCTTTTTGATGTCCAAAAGTTTTTCGGAGGCAAAACTCACGAATATTGCCGAAATGTTTATCTCGATGCTGAACTTTGACGGAATTACAATCATAGATAATGCTGGGCGAATTCGCGCATACAACGTGTTTATTAAACCCGAAAGATACTCAAATCAAACGATTGTTGGTGGCGCCAGAAAGCGCGCGGCATACGGCATAATCAACTCGGGTATGAAGAAAATAATGGGAGTATATTTCCATTCGCAAGACGGCGAAATGTTTTATGAGGAGGTAAAAAGATGAACATATATTGGCTTGACACAAAGAAGAAGCGAAACATTTCAGACCGAACATTTGAAGAAATTATCGAGGGTGAAAATTCTCTTTTAACGCAAGAGGACAAGGATTTTGTGCTTAGTTCTTTTAATGCAGGAATGTATAATTACGTGGTAGAATACGTGTATAACAAGAGTGTAAAGATTCTTCAAGATGTCGTGTTTTCAATTGGCGAAGACATTGTTGTCAATATCACACACTGGATTGACCGCAGTTATATTTCCAATTTCTTTGACATTTTTGTTCTGCGTCTTGCATGCGATTTTGAACTGATTTCCAAGGAAGAAAAACTCAAAATTTTGCAGATTATGGAAGTTTTACAACACAGAAACGACAGCGACAGGAGCATTGCGGAGATTGACAAAGAGAAAGCAAAATATTTTATAGTGAACCTCTACGACGCTATTTTAAACAAGGATTTTACTCCGTTTTTAAAAAGTATTGTCGAAGCGTTAGAGTGTGTAAAAAAGTCTGTTATAATGCCATATTCAGACGCCTACACGCAGATTATGGAAGCCAATTCGCGCAGGAAAAATTTGTTCATTCGCATTATGTTCGCGATGCTCAAAACCCAAGACGCAAAGAAAGCGGACAGGAATATGACAATCTACCAAAACGCCAAAAATTTATTCCCATTTATGTGGGACGCGGTGGGTCTAAACGAGAAAAAATTTATCTCATACTATCTAAAAACCGCCGACGAAAATTCGCAAGTCAAAAAAATTTTTAGCGAGATATCTTCGCAGATAAAACTCAACGATTTCGCGACGGACGTTACGGTCGTCACGAAGATTTTGAAGGGGTGCCAAGAGGTTTTAAACAGCCATTTTAGCGTGCATAACCACAAAGACGAGGTGGCGGGAATGATAAAACTTTGTGAAGTGGAGTTCTTTCCAAACTATTTCCTGCGCAGTGTCCTAACCCCCAGTCTTGTGACATATCTCGGCAACGAATATGGCTACATTTCGGAATCTCGGGCGCTTGCCGAGCAGATTTTTGACAAAATTACTCCCGAAAAGTGGACGTTTTATTTCAAAAATTTCTTTCAAAGCGACGACTTTGTCCATATGGCAATCCTCCTTAACCCTACGTGTTTAAAGGACTGGTGTGCTGTTATTAAACGCGCCGACGTGGACGAAAAAGACATCGCCGACGAAACAGTCAGGCAACTTCTTGTCGAAACAAAAAAACAAAATATTGAGGAAATTTTAACACTTGTCAAGAGTATATATTATAGGTAAGTGTTAAATTGGAGGGAATGTGGATAACAGAATTGAGGTTGACATCGAAAAACTAAACACAATGACGGGCGAAAATATCTATAAATTTATCGCCGAATGTGAAGAAAATTACAAAGGTCAAACGCGGGAAATTGCGCGCGAGATTAAACTTACAGACAAAAAAATTGTGCTTATCAGCGGACCTTCAAGTGCGGGCAAGACCACGACCGCAAAGAAAATTAGTGAGGAATTAAAGGAAATTGGCATAAATTCGCTGATCCTAAATATGGACGAATTTTTCTTCGATATGGACACACTTCCTCTTCGTGAGGACGGCTTCGCGGACATCGAAAGTATCGTCGCTATCGACGTGGAAACGATTAAAAAATGCCTTGGCGAGATTTTGACGCATGGCGAAACGCACACCCCAGAGTACGATTTTATAGCGCACAAACGCAAAACAGAGTGGGTTCATAGGAAGTTTTTAAAGCACGAAGTAATCATTATGGAGGGGCTTCACGCGCTTAACCCAACCATTATCGAGGGGTTAAATCTAGACAAAATCTACAAAGTTTACATTCATTGCAACACCGATTTTAATTTTAAAAAAAAGACACTCTTCCACGCGCGCCAAATTCGGCTTATCAGGCGCATTGTCAGGGACGAACGCGACAGAAATTTTTCCATCGAGGACACATTAAAATTTTGGGGCGAAGTGTGCAAGGGCGAGGATAAATATATCAAGCCTTTCAAAGACTCCGCAGATTATTTTCTAAACTCCACGCACACATATGAGCCAATGCTCTATCGCGATTTGCTTATGCAGCGTTTTGGCGAAATGAAAAACCTCCCCGAAATTATGTCTTTTAAAGACAAATTTAAACCCTGCGCGTCTATTCCAAAAGATTTTGTGCCAAAGGACAGTTTGCTCAGAGAGTTTATTGGCGGGAATTAAATAAAAATATTTGATTATGTGGCAAAATATGATACACTACAAAAGATAGAGTTGAAGCAAATCGGGAGGAAACGCCTTTATGGGATTGTTTGGTTCAATTTTCAAAGGTATGGGCTTTGAAGGTGACGAAAAAAGCACAAAAGAGGTTAATGTGAAGCAGGAAAACATCAATAAATACAGCAATTTTGACAATGGACTTGCAAATTCATTTGTTGTAAACGAATTTAAAAATTCAGGAGAAATTGCCAAAAACATTCCGAATTTCGCAGGAATTGCCGGCAGAAATCTCATTATCTACGCTCCAAAAGACAACAACGACATAAAGATTTTGGTCGAATGTCTAAGGCGAAAAGAAGCATGTATAGTCAACTTGGGGCAACTTAAACCCGCCGACGCCGACAAGATTTTGCAGTTCGTCAGCGGTGCGGTCTATGCCTTAAAGGGCAGTATAAAGCGTCTCCAAGGCGACCTATTTTTAATGGCGCCAGAGGGTGTGAATATTATGACACAGTCAAAATAATATTTTTGCAACTTAAATAATGTGTGAGAAAAAACAACAAAATGCGAAAAATGTATTTTGTTTTTTTATGTTTTACGCTATAATTTTTGTAATGAAAACAGA
Source organism: uncultured Christensenella sp. (assembly GCA_964369125.1). GTDB lineage: Bacteria > Bacillota > Clostridia > Christensenellales > UBA1242 > UBA7862. Next base: position 2,597 of record CAYJEF010000010.1, on the reverse strand, counting down.
GAAAATTCACCAAAAACCAAGTAAAATTAATATAAAACCAAGCAAAAACAGAGCAATTTTAAAGAGTTTAATCATTAAAATTTCGCTTATTTTCGTCGTTGTTGGGCTGGATATTTTGACAAAAGTTTTGTTTTATGGGAAGTCTTTTTCGGTTATTGAGTCCCTTATTGGCGTCCGTGAACAAATTGGGTTAAACACCGGCGGAGCGTGGGGAGTAATGTCTGGGAATATGACAATTTTAATTGTATTCACCTTTATTTTTCTTGCGGGCGTGGTTGTCGAGGAATTTTTGTGCAAGATAACTCACCCACTTTTTTCTGTCGCCCTTTCTTTTATCGTAGGTGGCGCAGTCGGGAACCTAATAGACAGAATTTCACTTGGCGGTGTGCGTGATTTTATTTTCTTTGAATTTTGGCAATCTTTCCCCACTTTCAACGTCGCCGACAGTTTTCTTTGCATTGGAATGATTCTACTTCTCATATTTGTTTTGTTCGTGTATCAGCCAAAACAGGAGCAGACAAAATGAAGAAAATTTACATTGTAGAGCCTGATAAAAAATCCACGCGTCTTGACATTTTCGTCACCGAAAAAGAAAGCGGAATGACGAGAAGTTTTGTCAAGAATTTAATAGATGACGGCAAAATTTTGGTGAACGGCAAATCGAAGAAAGCAGGTTATTCCCTTTGTCCAAACGACGAAGTTTGTGTATCTATACCTGAGCCTGAACCTATCGACATTTTGCCCGAAAATCTGCCACTCGTTATTGTTTATCAAGACGACGACCTTGCCGTTATCGACAAAGCACAAGGTATGGTCGTTCACCCTGCAGGTCGCCTAAAGACGGGCACTTTGGTGAATGCGCTTCTGTATCATGTCAAAAATCTCAGCACCATAAACGGCAAAATTCGCCCCGGCATTGTCCATAGAATTGACAAGGACACATCGGGACTTTTGGTGGTCGCAAAGAACGATTTTGCACACAAAAATCTTCAAAAACAAATTCAAGAAAAGGTGTGCGAACGCAAATATCTTGCGGTCGTTCACGGCAGTTTTCGCGAGGTCGAAGGCGAGATAAAAACCTACCTAGCGCGCGGAACGGCAAACCATGAAAAAATTTTTGTCGTTGCGCAGGGCAAGGGCAGATACGCCGAGACTCACTATAAAGTTTTAAGGACGACGGGCGCGTTTTCTTTGGTGGAATTTCGATTAAAAACTGGCAGAACGCACCAAATTCGCGTCCACACATCTCATCTAGGTCACAGCGTAGTTGGCGACAAAAAATATGGCGACAAGCACGAAAATTTTGACCTTTCGGGGCAACTATTGCACGCTTACTGCCTAAGTTTTAATCACCCGAAAACAAATGAAAGGCTAGAATTTACAAGCCCGTTACCCACCTATTTTGAAAATTTTCTTCGCTCTCACAATTTAGATTAATAACCTTAAAATCGTTTGACTAAACGCAAAATTTGCAGATAATTATAACTAGGAGAAAGCCCAAATGAATATGAATAAATTCGTAAATATTGTTGCATACGTTGCAGTCATTCTCGTGTCACTTTGCGTAACCGCGAATTTTATTTTTACGCGATATGTTGCGATAAACTCAAATGTCACCGAGGTTATTTCTGCCGTAGCCAGCAACCTAACAATCCTCGCCACCGTTTTATGTGCTTTTGCATATGCGTATAGCAAACGAAATAACGCCTTTATGTTTGTGCTTGTTGTGTTTGTAATTTTGCTTGTTTTGTTTATGTATATTTTGTAATGGGGGAGTATGAAAACCTTTTTTAAAAAGAATTTATATATCATAATTTTGCTCTCTGTTGGGGCCTTATGCCTGTTTTTAACCCCAATTTTTGCAATTTTGATGCCAATCTCTATGGTTATTTTTGCGACTCCAATGATAATTCTTGCTGTTAGATACAAAAAGATTTACAATAAAATGAAAGTTATAGACACAAAACAAAACTATTTCGACGCCACAAAACTAGACTTTGACGAGGACGTTTATTACATAGGAACACAGAGCGAGAAAAAAATACGCTTAAAAGCCATCGCGTCAAAATACAAAGCGTCATATCCAGTAATAATTTTTGGATTTCTTGCGCTGGCATTAATTTCCATTGCAATTATGGGATTTTTGAACATATTATAATAAAATAGAACTTAAACTTCGCATATGTATGAAATTTCTAAACATTAATGATTGTTTTTTTTGCCTAACTTTGCTATAATTTAATTTAGCAAAAAAATTAGGAGAAATAAAATGAAATATACCAAGAAAATATTACAAGACAAACGCACCGAAGTTACTATAATTATCGACAAAAAAGAATGGGAAGAAGCCCAAAACGAGGCATATAATAAGACAAAGGGCAAATATTCCGTGCAGGGGTTTAGAACAGGTCACGCACCTCGCAAAGTTATTGAGAAAAATTACGGCGACACTGTGTTTTTTGACGAAGCCATAAACAATTGTTTCTATCGCTATTATTTCGAATTTTTGGGCAAAGAAAGGGACATCGAGCCTGTCGCCACGCCCGAAATTATAGTTAACAAAATAGACGACAACGGGCTGGAACTAGCCCTTAGAA
>CAYJEF010000009.1:0-12870 GCA_964369125.1 uncultured Christensenella sp. | reverse complement strand
TGTATGTATTTATAAAGTTATTCGACGGATAGAATGTAGTAGTAGACGGGTTGTCCGCCACAAACGGCGTTAAATTCGCACTGTGGATACACGGTTTGCAGGTTCTCTTGGAGTTTTACAGCGTCTTCTTCTTTGATGTCTGAGCCGTAAAACAGCGTGACATTCACGGTGTTATCGTCCACGAGTTTGTCCACGAGTCCCCTGACTGTTTCGGTGACTTCCTTGCCTTTTGCCAAAATTGAATTGTTGTCCAGCCCAATAATTTCGCCGACGCTGAGGTCAAAGCCGTCCACGTGGGTGTCGCGAACTGCGTATGTGACACTGCCCGTTTTGACGTTTTGCATACTCGCCATCATCGCTTCGGTGTTCTCTTCTGGCGACGCATCTGGGTTAAACGCGAGACATGCGGAAATGCCCTCGGGGATACTGCGCGTTGGAATGACAACAATATTTTTCTTCGTGAGGTCTTTGGCTTGCTCCGCGGCAAGAATGATATTTTTGTTGTTTGGCAGGACGAAAACAGTTTCGGCATTCACTTGGTCCACTGCCTCGACGATGTCGTTGGCGCTTGGGTTCATAGTCTGCCCGCCCTTGATGATATGGTCGACCATAAGGTCCTTGAACAGCACGGAAAATCCGTCGCCAGCAGCAACCGAGACGAGCCCCATTGGTTTGGCGGGTTCCTTTTTGTTCTTTTCTTTCAGGAGTTCCCTGTTTTGTTCCAGCATATTTTCGATTTTAACGTTGGTTATTTCGCCCAGTTCCAAAGCAAATCCGAGCGCTTTATGCGGTTCGTTGCTGTGGACGTGAACTTTAACGAGGGCTAGGTCGCCAATACAAATGACAGAGTCTCCCAGTTCCACAAGGCGTTCACGAAGTTTGTCGATGTCGCTCTGCGTCGTCTTTTTGTGCATATTTATGACCATATATTCCGTGCAATAGGCAAATTGAATTTGCGCAAGGTCGACGATATTGGAGTGAAAATTCCTGTCCTTTTCAAACAAATCTTCGGCGTTTACGGCTTCTTCTGTAAGAGCGTCATCGTTTGTGAGCGCTTTGAAAAATCCCATAAAAATAACAAGGAGTCCCCTGCCACCAGCGTCCACGACGCCCGCTTTTTTTAGAACCGGCAAAAGTTCAGGTGTTTGGAGCAAAATCTCCTCGCCCTTGTCGAGAATGTCCTTCATAAATGGTTCGAAATCGCTATTTTTCTTGCAAGAATTTTGGGCATATTCGCTCATAACGCGAATGACCGTCAAAATTGTGCCTTCTTTTGGCTTCGTTACGGCTTTGTATGCGACGTCGGAGCCTTCTTTTAAAGCACGCGCGAAATCTTTGGTTTTAACCTCCGTGCATTGGCGGATAACAGTCGCCATTCCCTTTAGGATCTGCGACAAAATAACGCCAGAATTGCCACGCGCACCACGCAAAGCGCCTTTTGTGATAGCCTCAGACAGCGAATCGAGGTTGTTGTTTACGCACTCGTTCACTTCCTTTGTGGCGGATTTAAAGGTAAGGTTCATATTCGTCCCAGTGTCGCCGTCTGGCACTGGAAAGACGTTTAAACTATCGACATATTGTCTATTTTCTTCGAGCAATTTTGATGCAACAAGGATCATTTTCCTAAACATTGCTCCGTTAATTACTTTTTGCAACTTGAATTTCCTCCGATATTGGACAAGTATTATAGGTTATAATAAAAATTATATAACCAATAAAAAACTAGATCCTAACCCCTATGACGCGAATATTGACTGCGTCAACAATCATACCGGTAAATTTCTCCACGCTATACTTCACTGTGCTCTTGATGCTCTCGCAAACTGCGGAGATTGAGATGCCATATTTGAGGATAACGTTCAAATCCACTGTGATATGATTATTCACGCTGACAATGTTTACGCCACGGGCAAAGGATCTGTTCTTGAAAAGTTCGCCAAAAGTCTCCTTTGTGCTTTTAGACACAAGATCTACCACACCATAACATTCAAGCGCATTGTAACCAGCCACAACAGCAATAGCGTTGTTGTCTATCGTTATGTCTCCAAAAGCGTTAGAAGTCTTTACGAACATATATCTTCCTTTTTTGTTATGTAAAAAAAAGATTTTACAATCTTTTCACACTACGAGGTAAATAATACAACACTTTTTGGAATTTTGCAAGTAAAAATATAAACTATCCTTCAATTTTTATGTAATGACGCCAAAGGATTGTTTTTAAAAGTAATTTTAGCCCGCGTGGCGCTTTAATGCAGATAATTCTCATAATAACCTCTTTGTTAGATTGTATGAAAATTATTTAGGTTTTTGTTACAGACTTTTAAAATCTTGGACGATTTTATTTAAGTCTTGTGAAGTATAGAGCGCGCTCCCGACCACGACCATTTGCACATTTTTGGCTTTTAATTCTCTTGCAATGTCGGGGTTTATCCCGCCGTCCACTTCCACCACAACGTCAAGGTTTTCGTTTTCTAAATAGTCGTTTAGTTCGCTTAGGCGATTGTAGGTTTGAGGCAAAAATTTCTGCCCGCTTTCACCCGGGATTACGCTCATAACAAGGAGTAAATCGCAGTATGGGACAACGGGTAAAATCTTTGACACGGGCGTGTCGGGGCGAAAACTAAGTCCCGCAAAACAGCCGTGGCGACGAATGTTTGTTAGGAGTTTAATTAGAGATTTTGAGTTTTTAAACGTCTCAAAATGCACAGTCAAAATATTCGCGCCAGCGTCTATATACTTTTTGTAAGTACGATTTGGCGTCTCTGTCATCAGGTGGACGTCGAGGGGTTTAGATGTCAAACGCTTTATTTTGCGAACCATTTCGTGCGAAAAAGTTGTGTTTTGAACAAACCTTCCGTCCATAACATCTGCGTGAATATAGTCTACTGCGGTGTCATTTAAGCGTGCGATATAAGCGGGCAAATCTGCAAATTGTGGAGGGTTTGTGGAGGCTGATATTAACATATTATTTACTTCCTTTTATATATTTTCGTCTTAGTTGTCCGCAAGCGCCGTCGATGTCTGTGCCGAGGGCTCTGCGGGTTGTGACGGAAATGTTATAGGTTTTTAGGACAGTTGCGAAAGCGTCGATGGTCTCTTTTGAGCAACTTTTAAGGTCACTTTCAGGCACTGGGTTTAGGTTGATTAGGTTGACGATACAATTGATATTAGAGATTTTTTTGGCGAGTGTTAGCGCCTGTTCGCGGTTACTATTGACGCCGTCTATCATTATATATTCAAACAAAATTCGGCGGTTGGTTTTGTCGGAGTAATACCTGCAAGCGTCCAAAATGTCAGAGATTTTGTGGGCGCGGGCGATAGGCATAAGTTTCAAGCGAGTATCGTCGTTTGGCGCGTGAAGGGACAAGCAAAGGTGGATTTGGTGACCGCTGTCGGCGAGTGATTTTATCTTATCCACGAGTCCGCAAGTCGAAAGCGAGATGTTGCGCGAACTAAAATATAGCCCGTGTTTGTCGGTTATTATGTCAAGAAATTTCAGGACATTGTCGTAATTATCAAGCGGTTCACCACTGCCCATAAGCACAATATTCGTGATTTTGCGGGTCTTTACGTCGCCACCTAGATGACGATTTGCGACCACGATTTGCCCCAAAATTTCGCCAGCGGTTAGGTTACGGACGAGTCCGTCCAGCCCCGAGGCGCAAAATTTACAGCCCATACGGCACCCAACTTGCGTGGAGACGCACAGCGTGTGACCAAATTTATAACTCATCAAAACGCCTTCAATAATGTTCCCGTCTGAAAGCGCAAACAGGAATTTTTCCGTGCCGTCAGTGGATTTCTTGACAGTTTCGATGCGAACGGGAGCATCATCATAATCGCTTTGCAATTGAGTTATTAGGTCCTTTGGAATTGTCGAGATTTGGTCGAGCGTTTTGCCAGCGTGCAGTTCATAAAAAATTTGTTCGGCGCGAAATTTGGGCTGATTTTGCGTGACCAAAATCTCCTTTAATTCGTCTATACTGTAACTCAAAATTGTTTCTTTCATAACCTCTCACAAAAGGGTGTTTTCGGCGATTTTCTTGCCGTTTAGATAGCAATTACTTGGCATAATTTTGCCGTTTTGCGCTTGGATAAGGTCTAGTAAAATTAGACCATCGGCGCATTTGACGACGAGCCCTGTTTTACCGCTTGACCTAACCACTTCGCCGTTTTTGTAATTGTCTAAATTTAACCCCCAAATGTTTTCAGCGGGGGTGGCGCTATGCACCTTTAAAATATCACTGCCGACCTGCACAAAAGCAACTGGCCAAGGGGTGAGACCGCGGACGAAATTTGCGATTTCCTTAGCGTTTGCGCCAAAATTTATCCGCGAAGTTTCCTTTTTTAGCATTGGAAAATATGTGGCGTCATCGTCGTTTTGAGGCGTGAAAACCGCCGTGCCATTTTCGATGTCGTCAAGCGTTTTAACAAGGAGTTCTCCGCCTAACTTTGCTAGACTCGCCGTGAGTTTGGGGACGCTTTCGTGTTCCAAGATATCAAGTTTTGCTTGCGAAATTATGTCGCCACTGTCGACACTAAGCGCCGTTTTCATAATGGTCACGCCACTTCTCTTTTCGCCGTTAATTATCGCCCAATTTATGGGGCAACTTCCGCGATATTTTGGAAGAAGTGAGGCATGAACATTGATGACGCCGTGGGGGGCTAGAGACAAAATATTTGGCTTCAAAATCTGTCCAAAACTAGCGGTGACGAGGGCATCTGGCGCAAAATTTTTGAGGGCAACTTCCCCTTCCCGGCTGATATTTTTAAACTGCAAAAAGGGCAAGTTTTCGCGCTCTGCAAAACTCTTGACGGGACAAGCGCTAACCTTTTGTCCCCTGCCACAACATTTGTCGATATTAGTCACGACGCACACGACTTTGTGGCGACTGGAAAGCAGAGATTTCAGCACAATTAGCGAAAATTCGCTAGACCCCAAAAACGCTACTTTCATAGCCCAACACCTCGCAAATGGTCGATGAATAAAACGCCGTTTAGGTGGTCGTTTTCGTGCAAAATCGCTCGCGCCATAAAGTCAGTAGCCGACAACGTCATTTTGTTGCCAAATCGGTCAAAAAATTCCACGCAAACGAAGTTTGGTCGCGTCACATTTTCGTATCTTCCGGGGATACTTAGGCAACCCTCTTGACCGCACTGCGACCCGCTGGTTTTCAGGATTTTGGGGTTAATTACTTCAAAAAAACTACCGTTAACCATAATGATAAACGCGCGTTTTAAAACGCCCACTTGAGGCGCCGCGAGACCAACACCCGTGCTGGCGGTAAGCGTCCCCTTCATATCGTCAAGGAGCGTCCATAAATTCTCGTCAAATTTTGTGACGGATTTGCTTATTTTGCGAAGAATCTCGTTTTCTTTTGTTAAAATTTTCAAAGTTGCCATAATTTTTCCTTTAATTTTTCGTTGTTACAAAAAATATTTTAGCACAAAGTTTTGCAAAATGCTAGATATTAACTCAAGTTTTGAGGGTCATTTTTCGATAAAGACCGACACGTCCCGCATCTTTAAATTGTCGCAAATTTCGTAGATTTTGGGGACGATAACGCTCTCGGCGCGCTTGACGACCCTAAGCATTATTTGATAGCGGAACTTTTTTTCGACGCGCTTTCTGGGGCATTTCATAGCAGAAAGATAGACAAAATCCGCAGGAGTAGCGTCTTTTAGCGCTTTAATTTTGGTAAAAATCTCGTATAAGAGTTCCTCGGCGTGTTTTTCGTTTTCACTTAAAACAAGCACCCTAAGCATAGCGACGAATGGCGGAAAATGTGACACTTCTCGCAAAGAAATTTCCTTTTTGTAGAACGTATCATAGTCATATGTGCTGGCACAGCGATAGGCAAAATGTCGCGGAAAGTATGTTTGCATAACCACTTTTCCCTCGCTCTCGCTCCGCCCCGCCCTGCCCGAAACCTGCGTAATTAAGGCGAAAGTTCGCTCGATGGCGCGATAGTCTGTGAAGTGCAAACTGACGTCTGCGTCCACAATCCCCACCAGTGTCACGTTGTTGAAATCGTGACCCTTTGCAATCATTTGCGTGCCGACCAAAATGCTAGGCGACGTGCTATTAAAACTTTCGAGAATGTCGATGTAAGAATTTTTGTTCTGCGTGGAATCGTTGTCAAGCCTAAAAATTGGGACATCGCTAAACGCCGATTTCAGTTCTTCCACCACGCGTTGTGTCCCAACAGCCCCAAAGCGAATGGACGCACTGCCACATTTTGGACACTTGTCAAGTGCGCGGTAACGGCGGTTGCAATAGTGACATTTGAGCATATTATCGTCTTTGTGAAGGACGAGTGAAACGTCGCAATCCTCGCATTTTGGGACATATCCGCATTCGCGACACATCACAAACGACGAAAACCCTCGGCGGTTTAGAAAAATCATTGCTTGGTGACCTCCAGCGATGCAGTTTTCGAGTTCGTGAATAAACGAGCGTGAAAAAATGCCCGAATTTCCAAGCCGAATTTCGCTTAACATATCCACAATTTGAATGGCTGGCAGTTCGCGTTCGTTGGCACGGCGCGTCAGCCGAACAAGGCGATATTCGCCCGATTTTGCAAGATAAAAACTCTCAATACTTGGCGTGGCACTGCCGAGAATAAGCGGGCAATTATTAAGGAATGCGATATACCGCGCTATCTCGTGCGTGTGAAAACGAGGGTTGCTTTCGGAATAATAACTGCCGTCGTGTTCCTCGTCTATAACGATGACGCCGACGTTTTGAAGGGGTGCAAATATGCAAGAACGCGCACCGATGGCTATCTTTGCCTCGCCAGATTTTAGCCTGTTCCACTCGTCAAAGCGCTCTCCCGCCGACAGCGAACTATGTATAATAGCGACGGTGTCACCAAAGGCGTTTTTAAACCGCGCGAACATTTGCGGGGTCAGCGAGATTTCCGGCACGAGCATAATGGCGGTCTTGCCACGACTGAGCGCGTCTTTTATGCAGTTTATATACACTTCGGTTTTTCCGCTTCCCGTCACGCCGTGAAGGAGAAAGGTTGCATATTTACTGCGCGTTATGGTGTCCACAGCGGATTGTTGCTCGGCGTTTAGGACAATGTCTTTTTTGTCTACCTTAAATTTATTTTGTGGCGCGCGACGAGACTGCAAAGAAAACTTCGCGACGTAGCCTTTGTCAATTAGGTTTTTTAGCGAACTTTGCCCGAATTTAAGCGCAATTTCGCTTTGTTTTGCCTCGCCATTTTCGCGCAGATACAGCAAGATTTCCAGTTGCTTTTTGGCTGACTTTGAAAGCACAGGCAAGTCGTCGACGTTCAGTTTCACATAGTCCAGCATTTTGGCTTTTACCTTTCCGCTCCTTGAAAATGGTGGCATAAAAAGTTTGACGGCGTCGCCTAGACGGACGTAAAACTTCGTGTGCATAAAAAAACAAACCTTCACCATATTTTCATTTAGTAAAGGTTCTTTCGCATCTATTAACTCTTTAAGTTTGCTCTCGTCCAATGTGGTAGTTGGCTTAATATTCACGACTATGCCGTCGATTTTCCTGCTCCCAAAAGGGACGAAAACACTTTGTCCAACCGATGCGGTCATTCCCTCTGGCACTTTGTAGTCAAATGGTTTTGCCGAGATATTGGACTCCACGTTCACGACAACTTCGGCTATCACTTTTAATTTTCTTCTTTTGCTGGGGTTTTCTTGGCTGTTTTGGATTTTTTTGTATCGTCCGCTGGTTTTGCGGGTTTATTTGTTATAGTATCCTCGGCGCCCAGTTTTGAAGCCACAATTTTGCCAGAATAAATCTCGTCCATAGCAAGAGAAATGGATTTTTTTAGCGAGTTTTCTATAACTTCTGGGATTTCTTTTTCCAGTTCCTTTGCGCGTTTTGCCACGAGGTTAGAAAGGACGAACGCGTTGCCCACTTTGTTTTTTAGTTCTTCGATTGGTGGATCTATCATCATTTTAATCATTTCCTTTAATTTTAGTCTATTTAGAGTATCACAGTTTATGGTATTTTGCAAGGATATTTTGGATGGGTTTTACTAATTTTTGCAAAGATTTTGAGTTGATTTTATGTTTAAAATTTATTTAAGATAACTTTCAAACTCGCCTTCCGTAATAATTTTTACGCCCAAGGAGCGCGCTTTTTCCAGTTTACTGCCTGCTTCGGCGCCCGCAAGGACAACGCTTGTGTTTTTGGACACACTGCCCGTAACAGTTCCGCCTAGGCGTTCGATAATTTCGGTGGCATCAGGGCGTTTGTAGCGTTCGAGCGTGCCCGTAAGTACGAATGTTTTGCCATAAAAATAGTGGTTTTTGTCTAATTCTGGTGTTTTTTCTTCCAAAATTTTCACGCCAAGAGCAAGTAGTTTTTCGATTTCGTTTTTGTTTTTTGCGTCATTAAAATAATCGACTATACTCTGCGCAGTGGTGTCGCCAATGTCTTTCACGGCAAGAAGTTCCTCGCGAGTTGCGGTGATAAGAGCGCGCAAACTGCCAAACTTTTTCGTTAAATCTTTGGACGTTTTGTCCCCCACATTTTCTATCGAGAGCGCATTTAGAAAATTGTTTAATTTGCGGGCTTTACTGCGTTCAATTGCCGAAAGAAGATTGTTAATTTTCTTTTGTTTAAAGCCTTCCAAGCTCTCAAGGTTTTCTGCATTTAAAGTATATAAATCGGAGAAATTTCGAACATTGCAACTGTCAAACAGCACCTCGGCGATTTTGTCGCTAAGACCCTCAATGTCCATACAATTTCGCGACGAGAAATGAGAGATGCGAGCGACCACTTTGTCCCGACAATTTGGATTTTCGCAGAACAGGTTGGGTCCAATTTCAATAAGAGCGCTCTCGCAACAAGGGCAAGTTGCAGGTTTTTCTATAGGTTTTGAGTCGCTAGAGTCGTGGGCAAGAGAAAGAATTTCGGGGATAACTTCGTTGCTACGGCGCACAAAAACTACGCTATTAAGGCTAAGTTTTTTGCGCTGAATGTCGGCATAATTATTAAGCGTAGCGCGCGAGACGGTCGCCCCCGCAAGAAGCACAGGTTCGATGACCGCGGTCGGTGTCACCCGCCCAGTTTTTCCCACATTCCAAAGAACGTCAATGAGCCGAGTCGTGAGTTCCACGGGCGCGAATTTATAGGCAATTGCCCATTTTGGAAATTTAGCCGTAAAGCCCATTTCCTCGCGGGATTTTAAGTCGTTTAATTTAATGACGAGTCCGTCAATTTGAATGTCAAGGTTGACGCGAATTTTGTCTACCTCGCTTGCAATTTCATCAATTTCGGCGGGGTTTTTACATATTTTGAAAAGTTTGCCTGTTAAAAAGTTGTTATCTTTTAAAAATTTTTGAACGTCCGCCTGCGATTTTATGTCGCTATTGTCCGAAGAAATTATGTCATAAAACACGACGTCTACGCCACGTTTTGCCGTCACTTTTGGGTCGAGATTGCGGATTGCGCCAGCCACGGCATTGCGCGGATTTTTGAGTTTTTCGGTCGCTGTTTTGTTATATTTTTCGAGGTTTGTTTGGGTAATGATTCCCTCGCCCGCCACCGTGAGGTCACCCTTATACGCGATTTGTATGGGCACAGAGCGAATAGTTTTCACTTGCTCCGTGATGTCCTCGCCAACGAACCCGTTTCCGCGCGTGGACGCCTGAGTCAAAAGACCGCCTTCGTATCTCGCGATAATTCTCAGCCCATCAAACTTGTATTCCACGCAAAATTCTGGGTTATGCACAACCGCTCGAACGTCTTGTGTAAACTTCTCAATTCCGGCGTTATCGTTACATTTGTTTAGGCTGTAAAGTTGAAATTTGTGCTGAACCTTTTTGAACCCAGACAGCACTTCACCACCCACGCGCAGTGTGGGAGACGACGGCAAAACGACGCCAGTTTTTGCCTCAATTGCGAGAAGTTCGTCGTAAAGTTTGTCATAATCATAGTCGCTGACAATGGGCTGTTCCAAAACGTAATAGCGATAGGCATAGTCGTTTAGAACGCGCACCAAAAATTCCTGTCTGTTTTCGTTTTTGCCTTGTTTAATATCTTGGTTTTTTGTGTCCACAGCGCTACTCCTTTACTATTGAAATTGGCGCGTATTCAACCGAAAGCGTCTTTGTGCCAAAACTCTCAAAATTTATACTCACGCACTTTGTGACGGCGATGCCTTGGTTGCTAATTATCACGCCAGTGCCGAATTTTGGGTGCGAAACTTTCACTCCAACAGTGTATTTTTTGGCGAGGTTGCTACTCACAGCATTTGCCGAATTCTCGTTATTATTTATGGAAAAACTCTTTTTTACAAACGTTTGAAAACTTGGTTTGTTATACTGGGAATTTGAAAATTTGCTTGTTGCCGACGTCTGCTGTTTTGGTTCGTCAATGCCACATTCCACAAGAAACCTCGAAGGCAAAAGGTAATCGCGTTTGCCATACACAAAGCGAGATTTGGCGTTTGTGATATATAGGCGTTCCTCGGCGCGCGTGATTGCAACGAACATCAGCCGACGCTCCTCCTCAATATCCGTTGACGACGAGTATGTGCGCACGATTGGAAACAGGCGTTCCTCTAGCCCCACCACGAACACACAGCGGAACTCCAGCCCCTTCACGGCGTGGACAGTTGCGATGGTAACGGTATGCGAATTTTCGTCATAAGAATCGATGTCCGATACGAGCGTTATGGACTGCAAAAACTCGCTAACGGTGCTTTTTGGGTTGTTTTTGAAGTAATCTTGTGCCATCGACAGAAAGTTGTCGATGTTAAGGAGTCTGGACATATCCTCTTCGGATTCGGTGTTGTAAATGCTTTTGAAGTCGATTGTTTTCACTAAACTTTCAATAAAATCATAACCCTGCAAAGTCTTGTAATCGTTGTCGAGCCGACATAAAACGTCCTTAAACGGCTTGATTTTGCGGTCGATAACCGCCTCAAGCATATACTCTTCGGAGTTTAATATAAGGCTATATGGAGTCGTGTTGTGGAACTCACTCAGTCGCATAATCTCGGCAATCGTCGCTTCGCCAATGCCCCGTTTTGGAAAGTTAATTATGCGCGAAAACGAAGTTGAATCGTATGGGTTGGTCAGCATTTTGAGGTAACTTAAAAGAATTTTAATCTCCACACGGTCAAAAAACTTGTTCCCGCCAAAAATTTTGTACGGAATGTTGTAGTTTAAAAATTTTTCTTCCACGGGCGCCGTCATCGCGTTTAACCTTGAAAGCACAGCAAAATCACTGTAAGAATAACCCTCTGTTTCGACAAGTCTTTTTATCTGCTGTGCCACAAATTCCGCCTCGTCAAACTCGTTATTTGCGTTGTAAAATTGACCCTTTTCGCCGATGTCATTTTGTGTCCAAAGTGTCTTTTCATTCCTGAGTTGGTTGTTTTTTATAAGTTTATTCGCAAGGGTCAAAATCTGCTTTGAACTGCGGTAGTTTTGCTCTAAACGGAACAACTTTGAATTTTCAAAATCCTTTTTGAAATCCGTTATATTTTGAATACTCGCCCCGCGCCACGAGTATATACATTGATCCTCGTCGCCCACGACAAAAATATTTTTGTGACCTCCCGAAAGCATACGCGCAATCTCATATTGAATGCGGTTTGTGTCTTGAAATTCGTCGATGTGAATATACTGAAATTTGTTTTGATAGCGCCTTAAAATCTCTGGAAAATCCACGAATAACTTGTGCGTTTTGACGAGCAAGTCGTCAAAATCCAGCGCGTTATTTGCGCCAAGTAAACTTTGATAAGCGGAATATGCGCGCGTAATGTCATCAATCTCCGGGACGTCTTGGTTTAGTTTTTGATACTCCCATGGCGACAGGTTACTATTTTTGGCGTGGGAAATGTGAAAACCCACCTTGCTTGCGAAATTTTCTTTTTCGATATTTAGTGTTTTAAGCACGGTTTTGATGGATTTATCTTTCTCGGTGTCGGTGTAAATTGAGAAGTTGCCGTCGAAGTTGGATATCGCACCAGATGTGGTTTTTAGGCTTCCGATATGGCGACGCAAAATCCGCACGCACATAGCGTGAAAAGTGGAAATCCAAATATCTTCCGCGGTAGCGCCAAGAAGAGAAATAAGTCGAGACTTCATCTCGTTCGTTGCCTTGTTCGTAAAGGTTATTGCAAGGATATTTTCGGGCGAAACGCCAAGGGTCCCCACGAGGTTTGCAATGCGATATGTAATAAGTCTCGTCTTGCCACTGCCCGCGCCAGCCAGCACCATAATAGCGCCATCAGTTTGTTTTAGCGCCGAGAGTTGAGCGGGGTTAAGTTGTGCTAAATCTATGTTATTCATAAAATGTATTATATCACAACTGACGCATATTCTCAATTAAAACATCGCGAAATTTGCTTGAAATTTATGCTAATTTTTAGGCGAAATCTTGTCTGACTAACGCCCCTCACATCATCAAAGTGACGTCGTGCTCCCTGTAATACTTGCTCTTCAAAACTTTAAATTTTTGAGATAAATTGTTGATGTAATACTGCTTTGCTTCGGTGTCGAGCGACGAAAACAATTGCTTGTCGATAAGCCTTGAAATGGGGTTTTGCAAGTTGTTTTGCTCAATCATCTCACACACCTTTTGATACAGTTCTTCGTCATATGTTTGTTTTATTGTTTCCGCTTGTGTTTTGTCGCATTGATTTTTCTTTTGATTATAGACATAGTGGGCAAAACAAAGTGCATTGTCTATGCAAGGTGGTTTATAGTCTGCGGTATAGTCGTTTTTCATCAGTCGTTCTTTGGCGATTTTTGCTAACGTGCATAAGTTACTTAGTTTTTTTGGGTTACACATACAAAACCTCTTTATAACAAAATAAATTATAGCAAGTTTTATTTTTTATAGCAAATTTTCTGGGTTCA
>CAYJEF010000008.1:0-13376 GCA_964369125.1 uncultured Christensenella sp. | reverse complement strand
CCAGTAATACGAGCCATATTTATTCCTCCATAATTTTTTTAATTTTCAAAAATTTTTTATATTCGCACCCTGTGATTTTCGCCTAAAACTTTCGTGGAATGTTTGATAAAAAGCGTTAGGACTTTTCAGCCGCCACAGGAATGTTGTTTTCGACTTATTAACCTTGTGTTTGTTTGTGCTTTTTGTTTGTGCAAATCACCATGACTTTGCCTTCTCTTTTAATGACTTTGCATTTGTCGCAAATTGGTTTCACCGATGGTCTTACTTTCATTTTGTTTTCTCCTTGTAATCTTTTAAAATTTAGTTCGTTTTACTTCTCCAAGTAATCCTGCCCTTCGTGAGATCGTAGGGACTCATTTCCAATTTCACGGAATCCCCGACAAGAATTTTAATGAAATTCATACGCAGTTTTCCTGAAATGTAACAAGTAATGATATGTCCGTTTTGAAGTTTAACCTTGAAAGTTGCATTGGGCAACACTTCGGTTACAATTCCTTCAGTTTCCAAACAATCTGATTTTGCCATACTTTCTCCTTTTTTTCAATAGAAAATTTCAATTTTTGTGCGAAATGTTCTTTAGCATTGTCTTTATTTCATAGTCTTTAAGGTCTTGCACCTTCTCTATTTTTTGGTAAGTGTCGCATAGATGCGTTTGGCGCTTCTTTTTTGGGTGGGATTTTGTCCTTATGTCTCCGTCGCAAACTTCTGCAAATTCGCCTAATAAATTTAGCACCACATACATTCTGCCAGTGTCATGACCCTTTTTGCTTTTTACAATACTTCCCGCTTCTAGCACAAAACAAAATCTCCTTTTATGTCAAAATCTCCACTCCGGTTTCTGTAATGAGTATAGTGTTTTCGTAGTGCGCCGAGGGTTTGCCGTCTCTTGTCTTGCAACTCCAGCCTTGAATGACGACTTCGTAAGTTCCCGCGTTCACCATCGGTTCTATAGCCAGCACCATATTTGCTTTAAGCCGTGGACCAAGTCCTGCATAGCCGTAGTTTGGAACTTCGGGGTCTTCGTGAAGTTCTCGCCCCACACCGTGCCCCACCATATCTCGAACCACCGAAAAACCAAATTTCTCAACATAGTTTTGGACTCTATAAGATATGTCGCCCACGGTATTCCCTGCTTTAATGCCTCGAATTCCTTCGAAAAAGCTTTCTTTTGTGACATCAATAAGTTTCTGTTTGTCTGCGCTAATCTTTCCGACTGGAAATGTCCTAGCGCTGTCCCCGTGATAACCCTTGTAGCATGCTCCGACGTCAATGCTGACGATGTCGCCCTCGCGTAAAGGAGTATCATCGGGGAAGCCATGCACCACAACCTCATTAACAGACGCACATATCGTGGCAGGGAAGCCGTTTAAGTGCAAAAATGATGGTTTGGCGTTGCGACTCGTAATGTAGTCAAAAGCAATTTTATCTAGCATTTTGGTAGTTACACCCACACGAATATTTTTTGAAATTTCTACTAGGGTGTTTTTGGTAATTTCGCCTGCAATTCGCAGAAGTTCAATCTCTTTATCAGTCTTAATTTTTATCATTAAAACGCCTTCTTATTTGAGTTTACTCAAGATTTTGTCTATTCTCTCAAAAACTTCTTCTTTTGTTTCTGCGCACTGCACTTCAGTGTAAATCTTCTGTGTTTTATAAAACTCGCAAACTTCTTGTGGCAATTTTTGCTTAACTAGTCGTGCTTTCACTATCTCCGGTTTGTCGTCGTCTCTTGTAAACACTTCACCGCCACATTTCTCGCAATTGCCGTTTTTCAGCCAATTTACGTGGGTGGGATTGCCACAACTTCTACACATTCTGCGTCCTGCAAGACGATTTATGATTTCTTCGTCACTGATGTTTATCATAATTGCCTTGTCAATGTTTGTGATTTTCGCGAGTTCCTTTGTTTGAAAGAGATTTCTTGGAAATCCGTCTAGGACAAAACCCTTTTTGCAATCGTCCTCGTTTAGCCGTGACTTTACAATCGAAATAGTAAGTTCGTCTGGGACGAGAGACCCGCTGGAGATAAAGTCGTTTGCTTGCTTCCCAAGCGGAGTATTTTCGGCAATGTTTTTTCTAAAAATGTCGCCTGTGGAGATGTGTGGCAAGTGATATTTTTCGCAAATCATCTGCGCTTGTGTGCCTTTGCCACTGCCTGGGGGTCCTAGTAAAACAATTTTCACAGTAATAAATCTCCTTATTTCAAAAATCCTTTGTAATTTCGCATTAAAAGTTGGGCTTCCAGTTGTTTATTCAGTTCCAGTGCCACCGACACGACGATCAGCAGTCCCGTTGCACTAAACGCATTTACTAGCGTTCCGCTTGCCCCGATTAGGGTGAAAGCGATTGATGGCAAAAGGGCGATAAGTCCCAAGAATATTGCGCCCCAAAGGGTAATTCTGCCGGACACTTTCTTTAGATAATCTGCCGTTGGTTTGCCTGGTCTGTATCCCGGAATAAATCCGCCATTTTGTTGGATTTGACGAGACACGTCCTCGGGATTGAAGCTGATTTGCGAATAGAAATATGAGAAGAACAAAATGAGAACCGCAACCAGTACTGTGTAGAGCCAAGTTCCTGCGCCAAGGTTTGCCGCATACCATTTATAAGCATCGCTATTGAGCCAAAATATGCTCATAATTAGTTGTGGAAAACTGATAAACGCAGTGGCGAAAATTATTGGCATAACACCCGAAGCGTTAATCTTGATTGGAATGTTTGTGCTTTGCCCGCCATACATTTTTCTGCCCTTAATTTGTTTTGCATATTGCACTGGTATTCGCCTCTCGGTGTTGTCAATAAGAACAATAAAGCCGAAAATGAGAATGAGTGCCGCAAGGAATATAAGGAGCGTCCAAATGTTTTCGAGGTTGTCTGCTGAAATGCCCGCAATATTTTTGTAGATCGCTTGACCTGCGGAGGACAAAAGTCCCACGAAGATAAGCATTGACAGTCCGTTGCCGATGCCGAGTGCCGTAATTTTGTCACCCAGCCACACCGTAAACATCGCACCAGCCACGAGTATACACACCACAAGTATCGCCGTTAGAAGTTCGGAACCAAAGAATATACCTGTCGAAAGACTGCTTGTCCCAAAGCCGACAACAATGCCGATGCTTTGAATGAGGGCAAGGATAAGCGCAGTTATTTTGGTGTAGAACGACATCTTGCGCTTGCCTTCTTCGCCTTGCTTTGATAGCGCCCCAAGAGATGGGATTGCCACTGTTAGCAGTTGAATAATAATTGACGCGTTGATGTATGGCACGACGCCAAGGGCTAATATTGCCCCGTTTGCGAGGGCACTACCACTTACGGCGCTGATGATTGACAGGAAATCTCCACCACTTTCCACGGCACTTTGGTATGTTCCAAGAGCAATGCCAGGGGTTGGGAGCCAGCAACCAATGCGGTAAAGGAGCAATAATAAGAGTGTAATAAAAATCTTTTTTCTAACATCTTTTATACTAAATGCTTCTTTAAGTGTCTTAAACATTACACCACCTCGGTCTTTCCGTTTGCTTTCTCAATCTTGTCTTTTGCCGTTTTCGAAAATTTGCTTGCCTTAACAGTTAATGATTTTTCCAGTTTGCCGTTGCCTAGGATTTTGACGCCATACTTTTCCACTTTGGAAACAATGCCATTTTCGATAAGAGACGAAGCGTCCACCACAGAATTGTCGTTAAATTTGTTTAAGTCGGAAACGTTCACAATGGTGTATTCCTTTGCAAAAATCTCGTTGCTAAACCCGCGATGTGGGAGTTTTCTGATAAGAGGCATTTGTCCGCCTTCAAACCCTACGCGAACTCCACCGCCACTTCTGGAATTTTGACCTTTCATACCGCGACCGCTGGTTTTGCCAATGCCACTGCCAATTCCACGACCAACACGTTTGTGTCTAAAGCGGGAATTTTCTGCTGGCTTCAATGATTGAATGTTCATAATTTTTCTCCTTTTAGCAAATATTTTAGTCTATTTCTTCCACTTTCACTAGGTGTTTAACTTTGAACAAACTTCCCCTGATGCAATCGTTGTCGGGGAACACTCTAAATGAATTGAGTTTAAGTAATCCAAGTGCTTCCAAGACTTTGGCTTGATTTTTGTTCATACCAATGACACTTCTAACATAAGTGACTTTCAATTTCTTTTGATTTTTCTTGTCTTTCTTTTCCATTTTTATCTCTCCATAGACCATTAAATTTCTTCAAGTTTTTTGCCACGAAGAGACGCAATCTCTTCACGGGTTTTCAGTTGTTTTAGTGCGTCAATGGTTGCTTTGACCCCGTTGATTTTGTTGCTACTGCCGTGCGCTTTGGACACGATATCCTTCACGCCAGCTAGTTCCAAAACTGCTCTTGCACTGCCACCAGCGATAACACCTTTTCCTTCTGGGGCTGGGAACAAAAACACTCGCGATGCGCTGAATTTACCGATCACTTTGTGTGGAATGCTGGTCCCGACGATAGGCACAGACACCAAATTCTTTTTGGCACTTGCGCTGGCTTTCTCCACTGCTTCCGACACTTCGTTTGCTTTGCCAATGCCGACACCCACTAGTCCAGCCTTGTTTCCAACTACCACAAGGGCGCTGAAACGTAGCGTTCTGCCACCTTTCACGACCTTTGCAACACGTCTGACTTCCACGAGTTTTTTGTCAAACTCACTGTCTTCACGGCGGGTTTGTGGTTTATCAAAACGTTTTTTGTCAAACTTTTTGCCGTCATGTTTTGGGGTAGGAGCGGTAGCAATTTTCATGGTGGATTTCTCAGTTTTCACTGGTTTTGCGACTACCGTTTCAGTTTTTGCATCTGTTTCGGTTGTCTGTGCCACCACTTCAGTGTTTTCCACTTTTGTTGCAACGTTTTCTTCTTGTAAAACTTCGTCTTTCATATTTTCCTCCATTAGAATTCTAGCCCTGCCTTTCGTGCACCTTCTGCCAAACTTTTAACTCTGCCCGTGTAGAGGTAGCCACCTCTGTCAAACACGACTGTTTTGATGCTCTTCTTCTTCGCAATTTTCCCAAGAAGTTCGCCCACGACATAGCCTTGTTCGGTCTTTGTCTTGTTTTTTAGGTTCTCGGCAATTTCTTTTGAAAGAGTCGATGCACTGCAAAGAGTGGTGCCTTTTTCGTCATTTATGATTTGTGCATAAATATTGGTGGAACTTCTGTAAACATTCAGTCTAGGAGTTTCTTTTGTCCCAAAAACTTTCTTTCTAACTTTCAAATGACGGCCTAGTCTTTGAATATTTTTATTCTTTTTGTTAATCATTTTTTTCTTCTCCCCTAAACCTTATTTCTTACCGGATACTTTGCCGACTTTTCTAATGACGACTTCGTCTTTGTATCTAATTCCATATGCGTGGTATGGTTCCACAGGTCTAATGCTCCTGATTTTGGAAGCCATTTCGCCCACGTTGTCCTTTGAAATACCTTTAACGACAATTGATAGTGCGTCTGGGCATTCAAACGTAACTCCGTTTTCTTCCATAACTTCAACAGGGTGCGAATATCCAACGTTAAGGACAATTTTGTTGCCTTGTTTCTGGACTTTATAACCAACGCCGTTAATTATGACGGTTTTGGCAAAACCATTGTGGACACCCTCCACCATATTTGCAAGGAGCATTCTATATAGTCCGTGCTTTGCGTTTGCTTCACGCGTGTCTGCGGTGGTCGTAAGCGTAACTTCGTTGCCGTTAATGTTTACTTTCACTAGTCTGTCGACCTTTTGGGTCATACTGCCCAGTTTTCCCGTAATGTGTGCCATGCCTGTTTCGTCCATTGTGAACGTAACCCCTTCTGGTATTATGATTGGTTTTTTACCTATTCTAGACATATTCTTCCTTCCTCCTTACCACACGAACGCCAAGACTTCGCCACCAACATTTTGATTTCGAGCCTCTTTATCCGTCATAATACCTTTGTTTGTGGAAACAATTGCAATTCCAAGACCATTAAGAACCTTTGGAATGTCGTTACATTCGGCATACACGCGCAGTCCTGGTTTTGAAATTCTTTTTAGCCCTTGGATAACTTTCTCGCCACTAGGACCATATTTAAACGTGATCTTAATAGACTTATAGTTGCCGTCATCAACAAGTTCGTACTTTTCGATGTACCCTTCGTCTAGTAATATCTTTGCAATGGCGTTTTTCGTCTTTGAAGCAGGAACAAGAACTTCCCCCTTCTTAATAAGCAGAGTGTTGCGTATGCGGGTAAGCATATCTGCGATTGGATCTGTTACTATCATTTTCTCTCTCTCCTTTTACCAACTAGCTTTCTTAACGCCAGGAATTTCGCCTTTGTATGCGAGATTTCTAAAACAAATTCTGCAAATGCCATACTTTTTGAGCACGGCGTGAGGTCTGCCACAAATGGAACAACGAGTGTATTCTCGTGTTTTATACTTTTGTTCCTTTTGTTGTTTGTTAATCATTGCTTTTCTTGCCATTATAATATTTCCTTCTTACTTCGTTATTTTCTTGCAAAAGGCATTCCAAATTGCTCAAGCAGGGACATTGCCTCTTTGTCAGTTTTGGCTGTGGTAACAATGATAACGTCCATACCTCTGACTTTTTCGACTTTTTCATACGATATTTCTGGGAATATAAGTTGTTCTTTCACGCCAAAGGCAAAATTCCCACGGCCATCGAACGCCTGTCTATTTATGCCTTTAAAATCTCTCACTCTTGGAAGTGCAATCGAGATGAGTTTGTCCAAAAATTCATACATTTTATTGCCACGAAGAGTGACTTTTGCGCCAATCTTTTGCTTTTCACGCAGTTTGAAGTTGGAAATGGACTTCTTTGCAAGCGTTGGCACTACCTTTTGCCCAGTGATGAGCGTAAGTTCTTCAAGTGCCAAGTTGAAACTCTTTGAATTGTCCTTCACTTCGCCCAGCCCCATACACACGACAATCTTGTCTAGTTTTGGGATTTCCATAACATTTTTATAGTTATACTCTTTGTGCAAAGCGGGAACAATGGACTTTTTGTAGTATTCACGAAGTCTTGGGACTTCTCTTTTCACGTTTTCTTTCGCCATTTTTCTCTCCTAACCTATCTTTTTGGCAGTGCTTGCCGACTTTCTCACGGTCGTTTGCTTATTTGTCCTGACCTTTGTCTTTGTTTCGTGAGTTTGTGTATTTGCGGTCTTTGGTTTTGCAGTTGTTGATTTTGTAGTTTTTGGAGTTGTGGATTTTTCTGCTGATTTTGCCACTTCTTCTTTTACTGGCTTTTCCACTTTTTCAGTTTCCACCGCAGATTTTTTCTCTACCACTTTTTTCTCAAGTGGTTTTTTCTCCACAGATTTTTTCACTCCGCTGTCAATAACTCCACCGCACTTTTTACACAGACGAACTTTATCACCTTTGCTGTTTATGCCCATTTTAACTCTAGTTGCCTTGTGGCAAACTGGACAAACAACCATAACGTTGCTAATTTCAATCTTGGCTTCCTTTTTCACAATTCCGCCCTTGTCTTGTGCAGATTTTGGCTTTTGGTGTTTAACGATTATGTTAACGCCCTTAAGTGTCACTTTGTGCTCTTTTGGAAAACACTCCATAACTTGCGCTGTTTTGCCTTTATCTTTTCCTTTGGTGACGACTGCTGTGTCATCTTTCTTTATTTTCATCTTCATATCCTCCTCACAAGACCTCAGGAGCAAGAGAAATTATCTTCATATAACCTTTTTCTCTAAGCTCTCTTGCCACAGGCCCAAATATACGGGTTCCTCGTGGTTGCTTTTGGTTGTCGATAATGACGCCAGCGTTGTCGTCAAACCTAATGGTTGACCCGTCAGCACGCAAGAGTCCGCGGACACTGCGCACGATTACTGCCTTTATGACATCACCCTTTTTCACCACACCGCCTGGGGTAGCTTTCTTAACAGAGGCAATAATAACATCACCAATGTTTCCACTTCGTCTAAAAGAACCGCCAAGAACCCTAATGCACATAATAACTTTTGCGCCAGTGTTGTCGGCAACTTTCAATTTTGTTTGTGGTTGAATCATGTTTTATTCCTCCTAATTATTTTGCTCTCTCGATAATCTTAAGAAGTCTGAAATGAGTGTTTTTGCTCAAAGGACGGGTTTCCATAATTTCCACCTGATCGCCCACTTTGCATTCATTGTTCTCATCGTGAACATAAAACTTCTTGGTGACTTTAACGACTTTTTTGTATAATGGGTGTTTTTCGTTTGAAGTGACAGACACAACGCAAGTTTTCTGCATTTTGTCGCTAACCACCACACCGATTTTTGTTTTTCTGTTATTTCTTAATTCTTCCATCATTTCACTCCTATGCCTTTACCTTTTTGAGGACTTCAGGTGCTATGTTCAATTCTCTTTCGGTAAGAACAGTTTTGATTTTTGCAATGTCTTTCTTCAAAGAGTTAAGAAGCATTGGGTTTGCAAGGTTGCCCGTTGCGTGTTGAAATCTTAAATTGAACAACTCTGTCTTGACAGATACCAACTTTGCGTTTAATTCTTCGTTGGTCATACTTCTAATATCTTTTATTTTCATTATTCTGCACCACCTTCCATTACGATTTCTTTGCTGGCAGTTGTGGCTACTTGGGTTTCACGACTGATGAATTTCACGTCGCAAGGGAGTTTGTGACCCGCAAGTCTCATTGCTTCTTTTGCCACAGCCATACTCACCCCGTTCACTTCAAACAGCACTCTTCCTGGTTTGACGACAGCCACCCAATATTCTGGATTTCCTTTTCCGCTACCCATTCTAGTTTCGGCAGGTTTTTTTGTGATTGGCTTGTCTGGGAAAATGTCAATCCACACTTTGCCAGTGCCTTTTACCTTTCTTGTCAGTGCGATACGAGCAGATTCAATCTGGTTTGAGGTAATCCATGCTGGTTCTGTGGTAATAATACCATAGTCGCCATACGCAAGTTTGTTGCCACGAGTTGCCTTGCCTTTCATTCTGCCCTTTTGGACTTTTCTTCTTTTTACTTTTTTAGGCATCAACATTGTTTTGTACCTCCTTAGCCTGCTTCTTTGCGAAAATTTCGCCGTTATAGACCCAAACTTTCACGCCGATCATACCAAAAGTGGTCTTTGCTTCTGCAAAGCCATAGTCAATGTCTGCTCTTAGAGTTTGAAGAGGAAGACTGCCTTGGTTGTAGTGTTCGGTTCTTGCAATGTCAGCGCCGTCGAGACGACCTGCAACCATTGTTTTAATTCCTTTTACGCCTAATTTCAGGGCTTTTTGCATTGCCATTTTCATTGCGCGTCTGAAATGTACACGCTTTTCAAGTTGAGCGGCGATGCTTTCTGCCACGAGCGTAGCATCTGTGTCTGGATTTCTAATTTCCTTTATATTGATTGACACGGATTCCGCTTTCGTGAGTTTCATCACTTCTTTCTTAAGATTCTCCACTCCTGCGCCTTTTTGACCAATCAAAATGCCGGGGCGAGAGGTGTGAATACTAATAATCACTCGCTTTGCAGTTCTTTCAATCACAATCTTAGAGATAGAACACGCATAGTATTTCTTCTTAATAAAAGTCCTAATTACGTTGTCTTCCTTAATATATTTTGCGAAGTCTGCTTTGTCCACAAACCACAAGGAATTCCAACCTTTATTTATTCCAATTCTAAGTCCGTTTGGACTAACTTTTTGTCCCATTCTGCTTCTCCCCTATTTTCCCATATCCAATATAACAGTTATGTTGCTTGTTCGCTTCAAAATCTGGTCGACTCTGCCACGTGCGCGAATATTTTGACGCTTGTATGTCGCGCCAGGACCCGAGTAAATCTCGGCGACAAATAAATCTTGCTTGTCAAGTCCCTTATTATTTTCAGCGTTCGCTCCGGCAGATTCGATGACTTTTAAAATCATATCCGCTGCTTTGTTTGGAGTATTCTTCAAAATTGCAATAGCGTCCGCATATTTCTTGCCACGAACCATATCCATAACAATGTTCATTTTCGAGGCGCTCAGTCGCAGATATTTCGCCACGGCGGTTGGTCTTGTGTCACGGGTCTCGTTAATTTTATTTGTTTTCTCTTTCACATTTTTTGCCATTTTTACACCTCTTCCTACTTCGATTTCGCTTTGTCTGCGCCGTGTCCTCGGTATGTTCTTGTTGGGGAAAATTCGCCGAGTTTATGCCCTACCATTTCTGCGGTGCAATACACAGGAATATGTTTCTTGCCGTTGTGAACAGCAATGGTATGCCCCACAAAATCTGGATAAATCACCGAATCTCTTGACCAAGTCTTAAGAGGTTTCTTTGTATTGGTCTCGTTGAGTTTGATGATTCTTTGCATCAATCGCTCTTCCACATATGGTTTTTTCTTTAATGATCTACTCATTTTCTATCTCCCCCATCACTTTGACCTACTAATAATCATCTTATTAGTGCTTTTCTTTTTGTTCCTTGTCTTAAATCCAAGAGCAGGTTTTCCCCATGGAGTCATTGGTCCAGCATGTCCAACAGGAGACTTACCTTCGCCACCGCCATGTGGGTGATCCACAGGGTTCATAGCCGAGCCACGAACTGTTGGACGCACGCCCATATGTCTATGTCTACCCGCTTTGCCAATGGATACGATTTCGTGATCCACGTTGCCCACTTGACCGAGAGTTGCTCTGCAGTTTACTGGCACCATTCTCATTTCACCACTTGGCATTTTAAGGGTGGCATAGTTGCCTTCCTTTGCCATAAATCTTGCCGAGATTCCGGCGCTTCGTGCAATCACAGCACCTTGTCCAGGGCGAAGTTCGATGTTGTGCACCACACTTCCCACAGGAATACATCTAAGTGGCATACAATTGCCCACTTTCACTTCGATGTTTTCTCCGCTCATCACTTTGTCGCCGACGTTTAGCCCGACAGGCGCCAAAATGTATGATTTTTTACCGTCTGCATACACAACAAGTGCAATGTTTGCAGTGCGGTTTGGGTCATATTCTATGGCTTCCACTCTTGCAGGCACATTGTCGTGATTGCGTTTAAAGTCGATAATTCTATATTTTTGTCTGTTCCCTCCGCCAATGTGTCTCACGGTCAATTTGCCTTGGGAGTTTCTTCCTCCACGTTTGTTTTTAACGTCAAG
This sequence comes from uncultured Christensenella sp., assembly GCA_964369125.1. Lineage (GTDB taxonomy): Bacteria > Bacillota > Clostridia > Christensenellales > UBA1242 > UBA7862. The sequence goes on along the minus strand of CAYJEF010000008.1, from coordinate 2,300 downwards.
GAGGCGCTTTTCAGGTTTCTTCTTTGTTAGCATCGAAAAGTCAAGTGTCGAAACGAACCTTTGAGCAGGCGTTGTTGGATTATGTCTTTTAATTGCCATTTTCTTCTCTTCTCCTTCTAGTTCAAACTCTCAAAAAATTCTATAGGCTTGCTTTCTTTTGTCAGAAGGACAATCGCCTTTTTATAGTCGCTTGTTTTGCCCACACTTCTGCCCTGTTTTGTGTTTTGAGTTTTGACTTTTCCCTTTACGATTAAAGTGTTCACTTGTTTTACTTTCACTTTAAATATTTGTTCCACCGCTTGTCTTATCTCAATTTTATTTGCATTGATGTCCACGATGAAAGTGTATTTCTTGTCGTGAATTGTTGCATAACTTTTTTCCGACAAGAGTGGTTTTTTGATAATGTCGTAGGCGTTCATTCTTTATATGCCTCCTCAATTTTCTTGATTGCATCTTTTGTGATGTAAAGTTTTGTGCTTGAAACAACGTCATATGTCCCCAGAACGTCTGCATAAGTAATAGAGGCGTTAGGAATGTTCATTGATGCTCGAATGACACTGTCGTCTTTTTCGCCAAGCACGAACATAACATTCTTTTTGCCGACTTCAAAACTGTTCAAAATGTTTTGAAATAGTTTGGTTTTTGGTTGTTCAACGCTCAAGTTATCAAGGACAATAATCTCGTTGTCTGCCACTTTTGCGCTAATTGCACTTCTAAACGCCAGCGTCTTCATTTGCTTGTTAATCTTCTGCGAAAAGTCGCGTGGTTTTGGCGCGAACACTATTCCGCCACCCTTCCATTGTGCGCTTTTTGTGGAGCCTTGACGCGCTCTGCCTGTGCCTTTTTGTCTCCATGGCTTTTTGGCATGACCTCTCACTTCACTGCGAAGGAGTGCCGATTTCGTGCCTTGACGTTGATTGTTGTTGTATGCTACGACCACTTGGTGAATAAGGGGTTCGTTATATTCACACCCGAACACTTCATCGCTTAGAGTCAATTGCGAGACAACCTCTGCTTTTGTGTTGTATACTTTAACTTTTGGCATTTTGTTCACTCCTTAGTTTTATGCTTTCACAGCACTTCTAATTGACACGAGAGAGTTTTTGTTCCCCGGCACACTGCCTTTTATAAGTAGAACATTTTTGTCTAGGTCAACCTTCACGACTTTTAGGTTTAGGTTTGTTACTTTGTCCACGCCGAATTGCCCTGGCATTCTGCGATTTTTGAATACACGACTTGGCGTCGAATTTGCACCCATCGAGCCCACTTGGCGATGCACTGGTCCTGTGCCATGACTCATTCTAAGGCGTCTTGCGTTCCAGCGTTTAATCATTCCGCTGAACCCGTGACCCTTTGAAATTCCAGTCACGTCCACCATATCGCCTTCCTTAAATATACCGCAGTTAATCTCACTGCCCACTTCAAGCGACGACATATCTTCCAGTCTAAATTCCCTTAGATATTTTTTTGGAGCAACATTTGCTTTCTTAAACAGTCCAAGTTCTGGCTTATTCTTTCTCTTTTCTTTTGCCTCCATAAAGGCAACCACCACTGCGTCGTATCCATCTTTATCCACGGTTTTTTTCTGGACTACGGTGCATGGTCCTGCAAGCACAACTGTCACTGGCGTTACTTTTCCATCTTGGTCGAAAACTTGCGTCATTCCTATTTTCTTTGCTAGAATTGCTTTTTCCATAATACTTCTCCTTTCGACCCCTTTTATAGTTTGATGTTGATATCCACGCCCGCTGGCAAGTCGAGTTTCATAAGTGCGTCAACTGCCTTGCTTGATGGGGTATAGATATCAATAATTCTCTTGTGAGTTCGCATCTCAAATTGCTCACGACTATCCTTATACTTATGAGGTGCTCTGATGATTGTCACCACTTCCTTGTCTACAGGAAGAGGGATTGGACCGGCAACTTGCGCACCAGACTTCATTGCAGTATCTATAATACGCGAGGAAGCAAGGTCAATCAAGTTGTGGTCATACGATTTTAATTTGATTCTGATTTTTTGTGTTGCCATATTCTCTCCTTTACCCATACCGATTTGTTTAATACACTTTACCGTGTGTGTCGCATATTAAACTCTTTAAAAAAAATCTGTCTACAGATTTTTATCGGTTCGCTTGAATTAAAATTCAAACTTGTCCACGCAAATTCTCCACTTTTGTAGCTAAAAATGGTAACTTCGCGCTTCAACCCATTTTTCTAGGTGACTTGATTTTACAATATGTATATCAAATAGTCAACCCCTTTTTTTTATAAATTTGCGAATATTATTCCAAATAATAAGTT